>CAYNQP010000168.1:0-7624 GCA_964399325.1 uncultured Pirellulales bacterium | reverse complement strand
GCCATGGGAATCGCATACGCAGGATCGAAGACCGTTAGAGTGACGTTCTGGATCGCACCAATGGAACAGACGCAACCTTTACGGAAGAATCCGAAGTATACCAGTGAGAACACCATCAAGGCAAAGATGCCCTTGCGAGAGCGTTTTCGCAGGACCAGGTACGAGGCCAGGGCAAGCGCCGCAACCAGGACACCCACGTCGATGTACTCCCACACATCCTGACGCGGATGGGGCATCGTCGTGGTGGGACGCACGTAGTCCGTCTCAAACTCCGGCGGCGGAAAACGTTCCTGACCCCAAACCACCGCGTCCAGTAAGAACAGGGCGAATAACCCGATGAGAATATAGCGTAAACGTATCATCAAGCGTGGTCCACACTCTTGAGCAAATAGGGATTGTCAGCCGGAACACGTTGGAATGCCTGCGCGGGGCAGGCTGCGGCTATCGCACACTGATTGCAGTTGACGCAGCGATCGTGCCGCACCTGGAGAAACAGCGACCCGTTGCCGAAGGCGTTGCACCCCTTGACACACTTGCCACAACCGTTGCACAGTGCCTCATCAATGGTGTATTCATAGTACGGGTCCTCGACGTACTTGCGTGTGATGGCGCCTGTCGGGCACGCCTGGTTTTCAGCCCCTTCATTGATCGCAACCGGCTCTGGATCGAAAAAGCCGAAGCAAATCTTGCAGTACCCGCAAATCGCATGAACGTGGGTACACTTGACGGCGGACTCTTCGAGCACGCAGAAGGTCGCACAGTTGCCGCACGCGATACATTTGTAGGGATCGATCTGCCAGAGACAGTCGGTCTGCTGACTCTTATGAGCGGCAAAACCGGCGACGCCTCCGACCCCGGCTAAGCACGCTCCCCACAACCCATCACGCAGGAAACGGCGACGCGTGACATTGTCATTTTGCTCGGTCATTTTCACCTCGCTCTACCGATCGTCTGGCGACCACAGCCTTGGGCAAGCCGCACTGCGCTAAGACGGCGCAATGGCTGCACATCCCCTCATTGATGCACGTCCCTTCTGCAATGAGGCGCCGCCGCTTGGCTATGGTCAGGCCCCCAACAGCGGCCAGCGCACCCAAGGCGGCACATCGAAGCGCGCCGGCCAGCAGAGATCGCCTGCTCTTCTTTGGTACTATGCGTTCGAACTCCATCAGTTGCCCTTACTCTTGAAGGCCCGCACAACGTTTTCTATTGTGTCGAGCACGTAGACTTGTCCTTCCGCATCGATTGCCACATCGAATCCGCCTTTCCTGGCGTCCTCAACGCTCTCGAAGACGCGCGAGGCCCCACCCTCGACGAGCTGGTCGGGCCCGGCCACGACACCCTTGAACGAGCCATCCGCATCGTAGACTTTGACACGAATGAAACCTTTCTCTGCCGTCACGTATCCGCCGTCCTTGAACATGGCAAAATTGACCGGATTGCAGCAGCCGCAGAAGGACTCGATGCCCGGGCCGCTTTGGCCCCACGAGAATTCCAGGTCGCCATCAAACGTGTAGGCATCGATGCGCGTGCGGCCTGGATCGACGACACGCAGCAACCCGTCGGGAGCGACCGCCACATCGAAATAGGCACTGGGCACAACAAAGCCCGGGACATTTCTGGCCGGGGCCTTCTCACCAATCCGACCGATGCGCCTGCCGGTCGTGTCGTAATGCCATACGATCTCGTTTCCCGCATCGGCAATAAAAACGTCGCTGTTCGACACCGCAATACTCGTCAGTATCGCTTTCTCGCCCAGGGGCTCCCAAGAAGCACTGCGTTGCCCTGCCGCGTCGAAAACCTCTACATGATCGTTGAAACCTACATAGCGGGTACCGTCAGGCGAAACCGCCACACAGTAGGGCTCGGCGTCAAGATCGACCGTCCGTTCCAGGTTGCCGCTCTTGCTCAGTACGCCAATCGCCTCGTCGCCGACGATATGGAACCGACCATCGGAATCCAACGCTAATCCACGCGACCGCTGAAAACCCGTCGCCATCGGCGGGCCAACCTCTTCATAGAGGATCAGATTGGGATCGAACCGAGCCAGCCGCGCGGCATCGTAGTCATACGCCTGGCTGAGACCGCTGCCTTTCTCGCCAGTGGTGTCCACCAAGACAACCGCCAGGAGGCCCACCACCACGGCAGCGCCAATCAGCACGCCGATGATGACCTTGGTCTCAATTTTGCCGTGTGACTCGTTCATCCTGTTTCCCGTAACACAGCGCTCTATTGAGCCGCGATATCCAGACAAATCATCTTCGTCAAATCTCTCACGATCAGGCGGTTTTCGGCCACCGCCATCGGCCCCCACGCGTCGATGCCATGAAGCACTTGCGCTTGGACCAGTTGCACGTATTGGCCGCTCTGCGCCTCGGCAAGCGTCAGTAACCCGTGGTCATCCAGCACGTAGATCAAGTCGTTGATAATCGTATAAGGTCCCAGCCCAAACTTGTGGGTGCTGCCACTCGTCCAGACCACGTTGCCGTCGAGGTCCACACAGACCAATTGCTCGTCCGGGCGCACGCCATAAATATACCCCTCGTAGAAGATCGGCGTATGCTGAGGCGAACCGAACACCTCCGGCGCCAGGCGGAATTCCGGCGTCGCTGCGATCTGTCCGTTGTCATCGGAAAGTTGCAGCATCATGGCCCCGGCGTTGTAGCCACCCGAGAGGAAGAGGCGTCCGGGTCCCACCGGCAACGGCGTCGGGACGTTGGCGATACGAATCTGCCATTCGGTCATTTCCCATAGCAGCGTCCCGTCGTCCGCCGACACACCAACCACTCCCCCGCTGGCGCACCAGACGTACATGCGCTTGCCGGCGAACTCGACCGGGACTACCGACGAGTGGGTCATTTCCCAACCTTGCGGATTGGGCGTCTGCCAGGCGATCTGCCCCGTTTCGATATCCACCGCCATGATCAGCGCCTCGCCCCCGACGCCGAGAATGACCTTGCCGTTCTCGATGAGAGGGCACTGGCCAGCATACCACGCCGGGACCGTCGCGCCATAGTCTCTGACCAAATCCAGGAACCACTTCAACTGCCCCGTCGCGACATCCAGGCAGGCCACGTGACATTTCGGGCCGATGGTCACGACGTATTTGTCCGTGACAGCCGGGACCGTCCGGCTCATGCCGTGGTTGCGTTTGACTTTGACGGGATAGAAGTAACGCCAGATCTCCTTTCCGTCGGCCAGGGAGAAGCAACGAATGGCGTCACCCAGCTTGTCCTGGTCGTAATCGGCTACAAAAACGCGGCCGTCCAAAACGGCCGCACCGGCATACCCCTCACCCAAATCAACAGACCACAACACAGGCGGTCCCTGCGCCGACCAACTCCGCGCCAGTGTCACGTCTACCTTCCCGATCGCGTCGAGAGCGGGACCTCTGAAATAGGGCCAGATCCCCGGCAAGTCGGCGGGCTTTCCGTCATAGGTCGTCAGTTCCGCGCGACTCAGAATGTCTTCCTCTTCGCCGGCGGATTCCTCGGGGGAATTGGCGGCGATAGGAACGCGCACGTCAAGTTGGGGGGCCGCATCGGCACTGATCCAAAGGTAGGCAAGGCAGACAACACCCGCTGCCGCAAAGGCCATCGGTATGATATCGGCAATAGCGGATTTCCTCATAGACGACCCGTCAACCCGTTACGGCTATTCGTTTCTCAGTGCATCGAGCAGTTCGCCCCGAAGGGCCAGCGCCGCTGCCATCCAGACCCAGAGGCCGCCGCTGACACCGATAGCGACGATGGTCAGGACCAGCGAGGCGTAGGGAACCTGCCCACCGGGCGACTGCATCGCAGGAATCACAGCGATCGCGGCAGCGACAACGCCACAGACCAAGCCCGAAAGCACCAAACCCCAATGCTCGTACAATACCATACGCTGCAACGTCCTGCGACTAAACCCTACTGCTCGCAGCATGGCCAATTCACCGCGCCGCTCCAGCATATTCCGCAGCACGATCAGGCCCAAACCAATACAGCCAACGATCAGGCCCAAGCCGCCCAGTACCGTGAAAATGGAGAGATACGTGTTCTCCACCGCGCTGAAAGCCGCTAATCGCTCTGGCGCCGGCGTCAGAACCAATCCAAAATCCTTGAGTCCGGACGTTAGCACCCGGCTAACGGTATCGGCATCTGTGACGGCAGCGTCAAGCAGGAAGGCCCTGTAGCCGGCCTCCGATGGATACCGCGCCGTGAACTGGCTCTCGTCAACGACGAGGCTGCCCTGAAAAATCGAACTGGCCAGCATGCCTACGATGCGCACACGAAAAGCCCGGCCCGTCTCGTCTCTATACTCCAACTCCTCGCCCATGTTCTTGCCCAGGGCCCAGAAAACCGTCGGATAGTCGCCGATGGCGGGCACGATTCCCTCTCCCAAGTCGGCTTTCAGCAACTCCCAGCCCTGCCCATCCAGGTCCTTGGCGGTCGCGGTGAATCTGAAGGCCCCGCGCCGGCTCAATTCCTCGGGCTGCACCCCCAGCAAACGCGGCTGCTGGGCCCGATTGAGGTTCAGGCAACTGGCATCATCCCCGTCGTGGACGCGCAACTGGACCACCGCGACGCCGTTGAGGCCCTCAGTATCGAGCCCCAATGCCGCGCGCCCCTTCTGCGTATTGAGATCGTGGAGGATCGCGACGGACGACTCCCCGTAGAAAGCGAAGCCGCCTGTGCCCGAGTCTCTGCTCTGCGAATCGGCCATTGGATCGTGCCGATTGGCTCCGACCGCGACAACCATGAACACGCCGCACGCCAGCAGCCCAATGATCGCCAGACTGCGTCCGCCGCGGCGGGTCGAGTTCCTGAAGCCAAGGCCCTTCAGGGATACCATAGGCTTGTTCCAGCCGCCGCCGACGATTCGCAGCAAAGCCTGGCACAAGGCGAGGGCTCCTATCAACAGCAGTGACCCGGCCCCGAAAAAGACCCCCGAGACATCCTTACCGCTGCCTCCGCCCATGAAAGCCACCAGGACGATCGCTCCCGCGAAGGACAATACCGCCACGGCAAGACCCCACCGGCCCCGCGACCAGGCGGCCTGGCGGGAATAACGGGCTTCCATATCTCCTCCCAGCAGTTCGCGGGCCGGGCGGGACACCTTCTTTCGTAGCGTGATCCAGATAGCGAACAGAGCAGCGACCAGACCTAGCAACCCGCCCACGACGAGCGTCACGGGCTTGGCGAAGAAGTGTATCTGCGTGCCGGCCACCGCGCCGCTCCATAGCGTGGACAGCCCGTAGACCATCAGGCGTGTATAGAGCAGGCCAGCTCCAACGCCCACGACGGTGCCAACCAGCGCGACGAGCCCTCCTTCGGCCAGCAGGATATGCCCGACCCGCCTGGAGGGAAGCCCGACAGCAAGCAACGTACCCACCTGCTCACTGCGGCTCTCGACCCCGAAGACGAAGAGAAGCCCCGTCAGGATCACGGCCGAGGCGATCAGGAACATGCTCAATCCCAGGAAGAGCTGGCCGAAATCGGTCCCCTCGCGGCCGGCCGCCAGACCGCGCTGCCGCACCGGCTGGAAGAACAGGCCCACCGTCGCCGGGTCTATGCCGCCCGTCAAGCGTGATACGATTTGCCCGTCCAGACCTTGCCGCCAGGGGTAGCGGACCGCCGTCAGGTTGCCGAAGCGGTTGCCCCAAAGGGCCTGACCCGCTTCCAGCGTGATGAAGGCCTTGGGCGTCCCGCGGTAATTGTCCCAGTAGGTTTCGTCTTTGGGACGTATCTTATCCAGATCAATCGGTATGCCGGCCTCCCAGTCGCGACAATTGTCCACATTCGCCAGGCCGGGGAATTCGGGCATCAGGTTGGGGTCCAGCGCCGCCCCCGCGAGAGGCACGATCTTGGCGACGGTGAAACGGCTCGTCTTCTCCAGCAGGTCCCGCTTGGGCCCGACGAGGTAGTAGGTCAGCTCCAGCGAGTCTCCCACCTTGGCGGCGAGGTCGTCGGCGAGCCACTGATTGATGACAATCTGGTCGGCGCGCATGTCGGGCGGAATCAAACCTGTCTCGTCCGCGTTAGGGTCTATGGCCGCGACCATCGAGTACGGCGTCGTCTTGTCGCCCAGGGCAATCCGATTGACGAAATAGGTCAGGATTCCCGCGGCATTCGCATCGGCTTTCAGCGCCGCATCCCCGAGCGGTTCGTCGATGAAGATCCTTCGACTGCGCAGCTCCAGCATATCGGGACGCGCGAGCCGGCGCAGGTCCAAGCCCGCATCCGCAAGGCGCCAGCATTTCCGGACCGCCGCGTTCATCTCGTCCGACGAGACCGGCTGATCGCCTCCGGCCGCCAGCAGTATGTTGGCTTGGCCGGACTGCTCGATCTTCTCGCCCAGCCACGCCAACGGCACGAAGACGTTCAGCGGCGCCGCCTGATTGGCCTTGAGATCGAAGCGTCCGAACGCAGAATCGTCCGCGACCGCCTGCACTCTCAGACGAAAGGCCACGGTCCGGTCCGCATCCGATGCCAAAGGGACATCGCGCGGCATCAGGCCGGGTTTCTCGACACGCAGCACAACCTCATCGCCCGCGCCAACCCGCAGTTGCGTCGCGACGGCTTCGCTCAGGACAACCGTGTCGCCGGCGCCGAACGCAGGAAGACTCCCGCCCGGCCCGACACGGTAGAATCTCTCGTCGACGCCGAGCACTTCGACCCGATTGACGCGCGCCGAGCCATCGCTATTGGTAACAATGCCGGCCACTTGCAGAGCGGGGGCGACCGTGCTGCCGAGCTGCTTTTCGAGGTCATCCGCAAGGGCAGCCCGGAAGAAGCGATCTTGAGGAATCACGGCATACTCGGCATGGCCCAGGCGCGCTTCCACCGTTCGCCGCAGCGTGTATTGGACTGAATCACCCACGACCAGCGCTCCGGTGAGCACGCCCGTAGCCACCACCACGGCCAGCAAGACCGCAACGTTCGTCCGCCGGTAGAACCACAGACTCCGCGTGACAAGCCGCCAGAAGCTCATGCCCCTGCCCCATCCGTCAGGATACCGCCGCGAAGCTCCATCACGTGCCCGATCCGGCCCGCAAGCTTCTGCGAGTGCGTCACGACGATCAGCGTCACGCCCTCATCGCGGTTGAGTTGGACCAGAAGCTCGGCAACGTCGTTCGAGGCCTCCTCATCGAGCGACCCGGTCGGTTCATCAGCCAGCAGCAGCTTCGGCTGGTTGATGAGCGCCCGAGCCACGGCCACCCGCTGACGCTGCCCGCCGGACAGTTCACCGGGGCGATGGGACCTCCGGTCTGCCAACCCGACGCGTTTCAGCAGGTGCTCGGCCCGCTCGCGCACGGCCTTCGCTGCGGAACCATTATCCCCGGCCAACGTCGGAATCAGAACGTTCTCCAGTACCGTGCATTGAGGCAACAAATGGTGCAACTGGAACACAAAGCCGATGTCTCTATTGCGGATTCGTGCCAGTTCCCTGTCGTTGAGACCGGCCAGGTCTTTGCCGTCGAACAGGACGCGTCCGCTCGTGGGATGATCCAGCGCCCCGATGATATTGAGCAGCGTGCTCTTGCCGCAGCCCGAAGGCCCGACTATAACCACTGAACGGCCTGCCTCGATCTTCAGCGAAATGCCTTTAAGCACATTGACACCGACGGCCTGCCCCGCCTCTCCGT
>CAYNQP010000167.1:0-7655 GCA_964399325.1 uncultured Pirellulales bacterium | reverse complement strand
TCGCCGGCCAGCGCTTTGGCCAGATCGACCTCGATCTTCTCTGTCGTCATTCCCTCCTGGCTGATATGCCGCCGCGTAATCTCGGCAGTCCGGAGATAGGCATTCTTTTGAAGACCCCCTGCCCTGTCTATCAGATTGCTCACCCGCATGTCCGGTACCAGCCGGTACTGGTTAGGATCGAACACCATGCCAGAGACGCGTACTGAGCGGGCGCTCTTCTGATCCCAGCGAAAGACACGGATAGTGTCATATTGAGACACTTCCAGGTTCTCGCCGTCGTCCCCTGCCAGGAGTGTACCCACGTTGAACGGGACAATCGTCGGGTGCAAATCGGGCGGCACGAGACGCTCGATCTCGCCGTAGTCAATGTTCGACTGCGGCAACAGAACGTCGTAGGAAGTCAGAACGTCGTGCAGACGCAGGCCGGGCTTCCATTCGTACTTTCCGGGCCGCACCACGTGTCCCTCCAGAAACACAACATTCTGCTCCTGCCCGGACACGGCGAACACTCTAACCACATCGCCGTCACGAAGGATCGTGTCGAGAGGTTCTGCTCCTTCATTCGAGGTGCTGATCCCGGAGAGATCGAAATCCGCCACGATCCGTCTCTGGTGGTTTTCCACCCTCTCGACCTGCACACGCTGCAACCATCCGGCAAACGTCGGCCCCCCCGCCAAATCCAGAACCTCACCCAAGCTCGTTGGTCCAGCCATCTCATAGATTGCCGGCCGCTTGACATTCCCCGCCACGGCTACGACAGGCCCAATCAGTGGAACGAAGATCGTATCGCCGTCTTGCAGCCGTACATCCTTGCTCTTGTCGCCCCCCAGGAGAAAATCATAGAGGTCGATCTCCACGGGCTCTGCCCCATTTCGCCGCAACAGGATCTTTCTGAGACTGCCATTCTTGGAAGGCCCACCGGCCGCGAACAGTCCGCTGATGGCCGTCGAAAGCGAACTGACCGTGTAGCTGCCCGGTGTGCCGGCCTCGCCGACTACGTAGACCGTGATGGTCCGCAAGCGATCCATGGAAATGGACATCTTGAAGTCCGTGTATTTGCGGGACAGTTCGTGCTGGAGATAGCTCTCCAACTCCGCGAACCTCATCCCCCAGACCTTCAGCGCCCCGACTTCGGGCAAAATGACCTGGCCGTTCCGGTCCACCTGTAGGGAGAACTGCGCATCGACCCGCCCCCACATAGTCAGCGTAAAGCTGTCGCCGGGCCCTATGACATAATCAGGGCCAACGGGGACGTTCATAACCGGGGCAAAGGTTGACACTGATCCCTGAAAGACGTCGTATCCAAATTGCTCCAGGTCCGTGGATACTTCCGTAGGCATCCGACCCGAGAGCAACAATTCGACAGTAGAAGCTCTGACTTGATCGGCGGAAACGACGTTGGGCTCGGCCCGCTCGGCAACGGATTCTGCCGGCGGTACAGCCGCCCTCTGCTGCTCCCGCGCGTTCAGAATCTCGCGAACCTGCGCCGGCGTAACCTGGGACTGGCCGCCAGCCATGCTTTCAGACGTGCCGCTACTCAAAGATAGGGTCTCTTGGGCGGCCAAGCGGCTGTTTACGAGAACAAGCACTGCCAGAACCGCGATTAGCCCCCCCAGGGAGACGTGCAAAGCGCAGCGCGACCGAGTCTGTGCATCGACACCGTCAACGCATCGCAGCGCCGAGAACCGACCAATGCCAGAGCTTGTGGCCTTACGTTGGGTCGAGAGCACCCGGGACTCCATTCCACACTCCTTTGCATTCCAATCAGACGAGTTGCCGTACCTCGTCCACTGCGACAAGCGACTTCAGAGACTCGACCTCAGCGAGTTCGCGTTCCAATCGCATCATTATCGAGCCGCTGGGCTATTTCAACACCATCCCCATTGATGACCCGTCGATGTTACAGGCCAAAGCCGCCCTGTCAAGGCATTTCGCATCCCACAGATTTGACGGTGCAGGGCCCTTAGACTGAAGCGCATTCCAGATAGTCGAGCCAATGCCGTTCTCTATGTCTTTATCGGACAGGCCCCATGAAAATCTTTACCCCATAAACATGGTTAAGCCTCGTTTTCGGTCGATATGAGTCTTGACCGGCCGCCGACAATGACGTAGGCTCTTGCGATCTCATAGAAAGGATTTTCCAAGCGGTTTTCACGAACTGGGGCCATGCGAAGGATTGCAGCTTCTGCCATATTGCTGACGTGCTTGACTCTGCCGTGCGCAGCGTTGGTGTCAACCAATGTTCCACTCGACCACTGGAGCTACGACGCTGTTGACAAGCTGGCGAACTACGGTCTGATCGATAGCGCAATGTTGACCACGAAGCCCATCTCGCGCGTGGAGATGGCCAGACACGTAGCCCAGGCAATGCTCAGTTCCGGCCGGTTGGACCAGCAACCCGAGGTCCTCGCGAGCATCATCGAGAGACTCAAGAAGGAGTTCAGAGGGGAGCTCATCCAGATCGGCATCCTCGACGGTTCCTACGGCGGCTCCTCCGTGAAACCGATCGAGGATCCTTATCTGAAGTATCTGTACGGACAGAACAAACCTGAACTGGAAAACAGACGTGGCGATGTCTTCGAGCGTGGTTCCAACTACCGGTTCGGCTTCGCCGCGCGAGGCAATGTGTCTGATTTCGCCGCGTTCTATTTGCACCCGGAGTACAGCGGCGCCTCATCTGGATCCGACGGAGGCGTTGACCTGATTGAAGGCTATGGCAAGATCATGGCAGGACCGCTCGAGGTCGAGGTAGGGAAGGACTCCCTCTGGTGGGGGCCTGGATACCGCGGTTCCATCCTAATGAGCAACAATGCCCAACCCTTCACCATGATCAAGGTTACAACCCCCCAACCTGTGCAGCTCCCCTGGCCATTTCGTGGCTTGGGTCCATTCAGGGCAGAATGGTTTCTCACTGAACTGGAAGAAGACCGATACATTCCCAATGCGAAGCTGTCCGGCATTCGACTCAACTCCAAGCCTCACCCGCTTCTGGAGTTTGGCCTCTCACGCGTGGTCATGTTTGGTGGGAGAGGCGTACCGGAAGTGGGTGTTCTCGACTATGCGAAAACGTTCTTCGCCATGAGCGAGCAGGCGGAAAACAACCAGCTTGCGGGGTTCGACATGTCCGTGCTAATCCCCCTTGCCGACCTGCGTCTTGGCAGAAGACTGCCCTTGCGCTCCATCAAGTTCTATGTTGATGCGGCCGGAGAAGACGAGGCTGGCAGATTGCCCGCCAACTGGGGCGTTCTATACGGCTTGCAGCTTAACGACCTCTTCAAGACAGGTCGGACGGATCTCCGCGTGGAATACGCCAACAACCACGTCAATGGCAAGCCCAACGTGTTCTACACACACAGTGCCTATACCTCAGGATATACCCATGAAGGAAGGGTCATTGGTCATCACATGGGGACGGACTCGCGCGACGTGTTCGTGCAACTGTCACACTACATCTGCGACGACGTCATCGTCAATCTGGCCTATGACCGTCAGACCCATGATCTCTCGGCCGCCACGCATCCGGTTGTCAACATCCTTGAATGTGACCTAACCTTCTTCCGATGGCCTCATTGGCAGATCAAGGCCGGCTATCGATACGAGGACACCGACGAGCAGGACGACGATGGCAACCACATATTTCAACTGCAGGTGATCCGGCGGTTCTGAGACCGGCTTGAGATGAGGTGTCACCTGGGACGGGCAGCACCCGTGGTACTGGAATATTCCGCTCCTCCCCTGCGACGCGTTTCCACAAGGGACAGAGTGCGCCGGCACCCGACGTGAGAGAGAGAGGGGGGGGGAGGAATGGTAACTCGCTACAGGTTGAACTCAGGCAACCGGCCGCGTGGCACCGTTAGCCCGGTCTGCACAGCCGATCGTGGGAATTCACGATACGCTGGATCAGCCCGCAACGGCCTTCCAACTCTGGTGCAATTCTTCCAGCAAGGTAATGACCTCCTGGATCATCTGTGGGTCACGTTTTACGTTGGCCCTGCTCAGATGCCGGCCCATGAAGACATAGAGCTTTCGCAGGTTCTCAGCGATTTCGCCGCCGGCTTCCATGTCCAGAACCGCGTTGAGTTCGTTGATGATGTCTTGAGCACGATTGATGTACTGTCCCTTGGCCGCGTAGTTCTTCGCAGCCATTTCCCTGAGGGCCAGCTTCAGAAACTTGATCGCGCCATCGTAGAGCATGACGATCAGGCGACCCCTGCTCTGCGTGTTGACAGCGGTCTGTTGGTATGTTCCGATTCCGTTCATGATTCCATTCCCGACATACAATCAGCCATCTGATCCCTGATAGCCGTCCGCCCTCAGCTTCGGCCTACAAGCAGACTATGTGTGCGACGCGCCCGCTATCAAAAGGGAGATGACCGATATCTTGGCCTCAGTCATCCCCCCCCAGTCGCCGTCAAGTATAGAAACCTCTGCGAGGGCTATCTCAACAGAGTCAACGCCATCTGCGGAATCGAGTTGGCCTGGGCCAGCATCGACGTACCGGCTTGTGCCAGCACCTGATTTCGCGTGAGTGTTGCCATCTCGGTTGCGACATCGACGTCCGAAATACGAGACTCGGCGGCCATCAAATTCTCGGCCTGAATCCCAAGCACCTCACCGGTGGCCTCGAGACGGTTGATGTTGTAACCGAACGCGGCGCGAGCGGTATCCTTGGTGTTGATCGCACTGTCGAGAGTGGTCAGGGCCGCTACGGCACTGGCCGTATTACCGATCGCCAGCGCATTGATACTCAGACCGGATTTGGTCACGTCGCTGCCAACGATGCTGATCGTGTCGGTTGAGCCACCAAAATGCACCGACACCGCAGCCGAGCTGTCAAGCATCTTGATACCATTGAAATCGGTTCCCTTGGCAATACGGTCGATCTCATTGGCCATTTCGCCGAACTCGCTGTTCATGATGGATCGCTGCGCCGAAGAATATGATCCTGTCGCAGCTTGCTCAGCCAACTGCTGCATACGCACCAACAGGTTATCGACAACCGCGAGTGCACCTTCCATGGTCTGCAGCATACTGACCCCATCCTGGGCATTTCGCGAACCCTGCTGCAGCACGGCAATATCGGCACGCATCAATTCGCGCACAGCCATGCCTGCCGCATCGTCGCTGGCACTGTTGATGCGCAGACCGGACGACAGCCTCTCGACCGACGTGGCCAAGGCATCGTAGCTCTGCCCCAGATACCGGGCAGCGTTCGCCGCCATGACGTTATTCTTGATTGCTAACATGTTTCCGACTCCTTAAAAAAAACAATTTGGCCCCTACTGTCATCGTGCGTACACTCGCAATCCTGTGTCCAAAAAACTTGGACCTTCATGCTCATTATCGACGAAAGCGTTTTCGACTTGAGGCGCTTGCCTACCTCAAATCGTGGCAAAAGGAGCGGCCCTCTAATATGGCCGCTGGCGACACTGAAAGAGCGTGCTCTCCCGAACCCCGACACTGCAAATCTGAAAAAACTTGCGGCGTCTCCTCAAAAAGACTCGCCTTTGGCCTCCTCTGGCTACCGCATTCAAAGGCTGTGGCGAGGGCCCGCGTTTCCAGAATCTCTTCGCAGACAGACTATTCTCACGCAACTCGGCGTCCATGGCCCATAATCCTCGTGTCACGGCAAGTGTGAAATCGGCGTCCGTGCCGGCTACGTACCGGGGCGAGCCGCGATTTCGAGGCTTCGCCCGGCCGTGATGAGGCGGGACGCGCTGCATCCCGAGGGCTGAACGACCGAGGCCAGGCATGTATGAGAGATAAAGAGAAGACCCCGAAGGACAAAACGCTGCTGGTCTTCAATTGTCATGAACCGTGGGTTTACCAACTCGGCATATTGGGCTACTCCTTGGACATCGTCGTGGGCCTTCCGGGACGCTACAACTCGGGGTGGGATGAGCAAATGCGCCCGGTACCGGCCAATGCCCAACTGATACCTCTCCGCCAAGCCCTCGAATCACCAAAGCGGTACTACTGCATGATCGTGCACAATACGACGGACCTTCTTGATGTGCGGACGCGCCGCGAACCGCGAATCCTCGTCCTCCACCACAGCTTGGAGGGACGAATTGAGGAAGAGGGGCCAGGCTGCGACCCTGAAAAAATGAAAGAGATGCTCCACACGTACATTGAATTCGTGGGTGGGCACGTCGTGGCCACCTCAATGTTCAAAGGGGAATCGTGGGGTTTCACAGACGACATCGCCCACTTCGGAATCGATGTCAACGATTATCTCCCGTACTCGGGCGAGAAAGCCGCCGGCCTGCGTATCTGCAATTTCATCAGCAGCCGCCGCCGAATTCTTGATTGGGACTTCCACGAGAAAGCCTTTGATAGCATTCCTGTCACGCTCGTTGGCCACACAACCCCGATGTGCCAGGCGTCGAGGCCACACAGGATTGGCAACAACTCAAGAGAATCCTTCAAAGTCATCGCTTCTATATCCACACCGCGGACCCACGATTTGAGGCAGGTTACAACATGGCCACCTCGGAGGCCATGGCGGCGGGACTGCCCATCCTGGGAAACAGACACCCCACGTCGCTCGTCAAGCATGGCGTCAGTGGATTCCTTAGCGACAACCCTCGCGAGTTGCAGCGCTACGCTCGAATGCTGTTGGACGACCGAGATCTCGCCGCTCTAATGGGCCAACAGGCCCGCAAGACCATTATGGAACGATTCTCCACGCTGCGATTCAAACACGCCTTCACACGTTCCATCGAGGTCTCACGCCGGAAATGGTACACCCGCAAGGTTGAGCCGTCATCGTACCAAACGAGCCTATCGCAAGCAGCCGCGACAACCCCCTAATCGTTGGACGAGGCTATTCTGCGTTACATCAGCATGTTGATCCGATCTGTCGGTAGTTGATTCTGTGGTCCGGGGTTTGCCTGCTCGAAGCCGCCCTGAACCCCTGCGCTTTGCGACACTCCTCCCCCTGCAAACCGGGCCCCGGGATCGCCAGCATGCTGTTGTGAACCATGCTGTTGGGCCCATGTGTCCTGTTGAAACTGTTCCTTGCCCAGGTCTCTCCCGGATTGGTCCGACATGACCACGTCAAGCCGCCTGATCTGGACGCCTCCCTCCTGGAGACTGCGCAGCAGTTCGGGTATCGCTCGCTCCACGTCATAACGCGTTTCATTCCTGCTGACTTCAAGAACAGCTCTGATCTGCTCTCCCTGCGTCTGGAACCGCACCGTGACACTGCCGAGTTCCGGCGGATTCAGCCGGACCACGACCTGTCGCTCACCGCCAGCCAGAGAGGCTCGCACCGAATCAAGAATCTGATCACCTATGGTCTGAGGCGTGTTCTTCAACGCTACCGTGTCGGGGCTTGGGGCACCGAAGCTCTGAGCCGACAAACGCTGCAAAGAAGTCGCGGAACCATTTCCGCCGGAAGCAAACGTTTCCGCGTGGTCCCTCGGGCCTTCTTTCGAGCCCGAAAGATGCGAGTCCTTGCCCTGCACCTGTGATAGGCCTGCCTGCGTCTCCTTAGCGGGTTTCGCACTGGTGGTCTCGTGCGAACGGACCTGACGGTCCTCTTGGGGAAGTCGGCTCGGCCCCCAGTCAGGCTTGTCGACGATCTCCCCAGTCCTGCTTGGACCAGCGCCCGTCTCGCTGGTATTTCTTCCCGGTTGCTTCCCCGCTGACGG
>CAYNQP010000166.1:0-7659 GCA_964399325.1 uncultured Pirellulales bacterium | reverse complement strand
AGACGCCCAACTGCGACTTCTATTACAGGAAAAAGCAAATTCTTTTCCTCGGCCCAAAGTGGAAATTGACCTGCCAAGATGGTTAAGTGTTCACGCCAAGTGAGCTTAGCAACAGCGCGGCGACAGATGGATGATATCTCTATTCTGCCGATATGATAATGGCTCACTTGACGGCCTTCTATATTGCCCGCTTAATGTTACGATTTCATTACGATCTTGTATCAACTCTGCTACTGAATTTGCAACGGTGTGAAGGCCGCGCCAATGGGGGACTTGCCCGGGCCCGGCGCGATTGGTCGTAGCCAATCACAATCGGCGCTGGATAACCGACGGCTTTCATGTTCAAATAGTCCGGGGGCGCCGAGCGTGCCGTTGATTGGGCCTATAACGTTCGGGCGTCTCAGACGTGAACATCTGTGCAGAGGCAACTTACGTGTCAGGTATGATGCTCGGTCAAGGTGAGGTCATGTTCATCGTCGTCATCACGGCGGTGGTCGTGTTTATCATAGCGCGAAAGCGCAAGGCCAAATAGCTCGGCCGGACGGACTCCGGCGTGCATCTATTCGTCCAGCCAATCCCTTCGCGCTCTCTGCTGCTTCTGAGAGCCGCGGCGTTTCTTCTCCTTCAGTCGCCGCTCGTGCGCGCTGGCGGGCATTTTGGTCTTCTTTCGAACCGGCCTCCGCTTCAGCGCCTCGGCGAGCAGTTGCGTGAGACGTTCGACGGCCGCTCGACGGTTGGCTTCTTGCGTCCGGCCCTTCTGCGAGACGACTCTCAGAACACCGTGCTTGTCAGCGCGGGTCGAGAGTCGGCTCAGAATGCGACGCTTCTGCGGGTCGGACAAGCTCGGTGAGCCGGCCACATCGAACCGCAGTGTGATACGAGTGTTGAGCTTGTTGACATTCTGGCCACCCGGCCCGCTGCTGCGGGACGCCTTGAACACGAACTCGTCATCCGGAATGATTGTACTCTCATTGATCTGCATCATCAGGCTCATCCGGCTTCGCAGTCTCCCGTATTGACTACCCAAGCACGTATGGTAGCAACCGGCAGCGGTATGGGCAAGCCGAAGTCATCGCGGCGGCCTCCGATACCCGTGGCAACCGATTTTCTGCAACTTTTCTTGCGTCCGATATGCCTTAGTAATCCAGGCAACCATAATGTTATCGGATTTAATCCGGGAAGACCATTGAGTCTGGGGTAAGCGGTCGCATGGCCAATGCCACAGTCCGGGATGGTCGGGAATCAGCGGAAAGCCGTCCGCACAACCGCTGGTCTTCCCGCTTGAGGACCCGTTCGAACCGCTCGATGTGGGCCGCCAAGAAAGGCTCAAGCTCGCAACATCCGGCTGCCGATGGATGGTGTTGGATAAGAAGAAACCCGATGGCCCCTGAGTGAGAGTGATGAAGTCTCTTTGGCAACGGAAGAGCATTCCAAGACAGACGTTTGGAAGTGCAGTCCCGCCCCTGTGCGAAGCCATAGGCAAGTATTTCAAACATATCACATAGTTGACATATGGGAATACTCTCGTCCTATCCCCGGCAGGGGCTTTTTTCGTTTTCGGCCCGCCCTTGCTCTTTCCGCTTTTCAGGTGCCTCCCCAATGCGTATGGTATCGGTCAAATCCGGGATGCGTTCGACACAACCGAACTCTCAGGCATAAGGAGTCAACCAATGGCACACCGAAGCCCACACACGAGAACAGCCATCACCCTGATCGTTGCGGCCGGCCTTGGGGGGCTTTCGTGGATGTGGATCACGGCCGATTCGAATACCGCCCTCGCCCAGCAGAGCAGCCCGCCCAACGTCGATGAGCTAAGGGCCGGGACAAATCTCATGGCGACCAAGGTCTACAGCCAGGAGGAGGACCAGGCTGTCCTCAAGCTGTTCGACGGACTGCGCGTCGCCGACGTCTCGGACGGCATGGACAAGGTCGGACTGACCAACACCGGCCTGATGTCGCCCGAGATCCACGCCCTCTGGAAGGATACCGAACACTACACGCACCGCTTCATCGGGATCGCGGTGACCGCCCGCTACGTGCCGACCAACCGGCCGCCGGCCCCCGCCATGGAGACCGAGGCTTTCGATAAGTGGGTCAGCAACTGGTACAACGAGCTGTCCGGCGAGCCGTTCATGCCGCTGATTCGCAAAGGCACCGCCCTGATCCTCGACGAGGCCCCCGATTCCGACGTCGGCAGCATCGGCTCGAACAATATCATGGCCTGGCGAATGCGCGGCTGTGTGGGCGTGGTCACCAACGCCACGGCCCGCGACACCGATGAAATCATCACAGAGAAAGTCCCGCTGTACTTCCGCAGGCCGGGCCGAGGCATCCGGCCGGGACGTAACGAGATCGAGTCCGTCAATCGCCCCATCGAATGCGGCGGCGTTCTCGTCATGCCCGGCGACGTCATCGTCGCCGACGGCGACGGCGTGATCGTCGTTCCGCGCGCCAAGGCCAAAGAGGTGGCCGCCTGCGCCCAAGCCGTCATCGAGGGCGACAAGGCCGGCCGACGCGGACTCTACCAACAGCTCGGCCTGCCCGAAGACGACTCCGTCAGATAGTCGCCAGGGTGCCAGTTCTCAACAACCGCCCTACTGCTCTTGTCGGGCCGCCAAGGTCGTGCCGCGCCTTCTGCGCCGCGACCGCAGGCGTAAGATCTTACGTCTGACTGAACCCCGCGCGGTCCCGCGCTGTACATATCCTCATCGTGATCTGGGGTTTTCTATGTACAGAAGAAAGAAGTTCGCCATGAGAACTGTCATGCGGTTGTCCTTGTCGGTATCTGTCGGTGCACTCCTGCTGGGTGGCTGTGCCACTACCCCCAAGACGGCGAGCGAGAAAATGGAGATAGGCGACAAGGTTCAGGCCGCCATCGCTCGTGCCAGGCGGGAAGATCCGGGGCTGAGGAAGTTCTTCGATCAGGCAGCCGGCTATGCGATTTTCCCCGCCGTCGGGAAGGCGGCCATCGGCGTCGGCGGAGCCTACGGCAAGGGCGAGTTGTACGAAGACGAGCGACTGGCAGGCTATTGCACGTTGACGCAGGCCAGTATCGGTCTGGCCCTCGGAGGCCAGGCCTACACCGAGCTGATCTTCTTCGAGACGAAAGCCGCCTTGGACCACTTCAAGTCGAGCAGTTTCGCTTTCGCCGCCCAAGTCTCAGCCGTGGCGCTCAAGTCCGGCGCCTCCGCCAATGCCACGTATGCCAACGGCGTCGCGGTCTTTGCGATGGGAGAAGAAGGGCTGATGTACGAAGCCTCCGTCGGCGGGCAGAAGTTCAGCTACGAACCCGCCAGGTAGCCACGGGAATCGCTGTCACCGACCCCGCGCGTGATGTGTCAACTAGGTGGTCCCCCGCGTCACGCCGGTGCCGGGGGTGGGCGCTGGACGTCGTGTCGCCGGCTCCAGACAGCCAGGCCGAGTCCGACGACCAAGAACGCAACGGCAAAGTACTGCCCCGGCGTCAGGCCCAGGTACTGCTTCTCCGCAACACGCAGAAAATCGAGACAGAACCGCACCGGCGTGTATAGCAGCAGGACCAGCACGATGTGAAAGTGCTCGAACGGCCTACAGCGTCTCAGGGCGTAGAGGATTCCCGTCACCGGGATGAGAAACAGGAATTCGTACAGGCCGAGATCGTGCCGACGGGGTCCATCCGTGTAGAAACCCAGCGTGCGTTCGGGGGTCTGGGCCGTGGGCCAGCCCTGCACGGCCAGCGGGCACGTCGTCACTTTGCCCGGATGGTCATGCGTGACAGCGCAGCCGAAACGCCCTACCAGCAGGCTGACAACCGTACCGAAGAGCAAGGCTTGAACATAGTGCTTCTTCCGGATCCCAAGCCGGCGGAAGAACAGATAAACCGCAACCAGCCCGCCCAGAATGCCGCCGAATGAAGAAAGCCCATCCCACAGCCTCAGCAGAACGAGCGGGTCTTCGATGATCTCGTCCGGATAGTAGAGGACGACGGAGACAAGGTGTGCCCCCACGAAGACGGCCAGAACGAGCCAGGGCATGAGGCGGTCCACCACATGCACGTCGAGTCCCAATTCGGCGGCGCGATGGCGCGTCGCCTTGACGCCCAGGACCACCGCCAACGCGGCAATCACCCCGAACGCGTGAACGCTGAACGGACCGAGCCCAACGGATGGAATGTGAAAATATGGCGTCGGTTTCTCCTTCCGATCGAGACGCACCGACAGCGAGTACCACAAAACCACGGTCATCATCGCACCGTTGGCGACCGCCGTCAAGGGTGCGCCCAGGCATAGGATTTGCGCCGCACACCTTGCGCGGCCGAGCGAAATGGGTGAAGCGTCCCTGCCATCCGCGATGCTGGTCATCCCAGGCCGCAAGAACACCTCTGCAATGGAAAGCAAAGTCACAGGTGACAACGCCTCGAGGTTATCGGAGACAGAATCCGTTTCACCAAGCTCCAATGCCCCGTTCCCCTGGCGCATACAGCCTGCGAACGGCGTTGTCCAGTCTCGGACCTAACCGGCCACAACCCGGAGAACAGAGGAATCTTTCATGGTGGGATTCCGACCTTTCTGACCAAAGGAAACCGGGGCAGATCGACCCTCGCCATCGATCCAATCGTTATCGGCGACACCCTTCACTCGTCTGACTGCCAAGCCTGTACGCCTTGCGGCGTTAAGCTCTCGGCGCCGATTGCCGAAGAAATACGTGCAGATACGATTACACTACTGTGAGGAGACTGCCGATGCAGGCCGAGAGGCCGATAACTAGGAAGCTGTTTGCCGTACGGCGAGGTATCCTGCGTGGAGACGCAATGCTTGGTCTCCTGCTCTTCGTCATGGTAAGTGTCTTTCCGGGCCATCCGATCGCATCGCTCCAGCACAACACTCGTTTCCCGGGGGATGTGACGCAGCCGGCATCCATCCTCGACAGGAAGTCGACTGGCCGCCCGCGCGCCCGGACCGCCGAGATCCTGCCAACCGCGAACGAACTGTCGACGCTTCGCCGTACGATTCTGCAAGCGGGTCTTGGACACCTGTGGAAATCCCACCATGTCGTCCTGGCTGATGGAGGCAGCGCGTTCAAGAAGATCGGAACAGATCCGCGGGAGATGGTGGTCGCCCAATCGGAGCCTCTGGCCGCCCAACTGGCCATATTGTGCCTGGCTCTTGCGACCATGCTACTGATACTGCGGCACGCGCGATTTCGACTCAACGAATACAAGCGAAAGGAAGCAACCGATCACGAACTGCATCAGATGCAATTACAGCTCGTCCAGAGCGAGAAACTCGCCTCGATCGGACAGCTCGCCGCGGGGGTCGCCCACGAGATGAACACACCCATCGGGTTTGTGGCCTGCAATTTCGAGACGCTCGAAGGCTACATGACGAAGGTCCTCGCCCTTCTGGACATATACGACCAACTGGCCCAGAAAGTCGAGTCCTCCAACAAGGAACAGCGTCTGCAAACGCTGGAGAGAATCAAGCAGCTCAAGGAACACATGCGATTCGGTTTCATCCTCAAAGACCTCGAGGGATTGTTCGATGATTCCAAGGAAGGCCTGGGTCGCGTCACGAAGATCATCCAGAATCTGAGAAACTTCTCCCGAGTGGACCAGGCGGGTGATGTTGCCAGGTACAGCGTCAACGAGGGCATAACAGCCACTCTCACGGTGGCCCGTAACGAGATCAAGTACAGGGCGGAGGTTGAGACCAAGTTGGGGGATGTTCCCGAAATCCTTTGCAATCCCGGTCAGATCAACCAGGTGTTCCTGAATATTCTCGTCAATGCCGCACAGGCGATTGGTGGCCAGGAACGAGAAGGCACAGGCCATATCACCATCCGGACTTTTGAAGCGGACGGGGGTGTCGTCTGTGAAATCGAGGACGACGGGCCGGGAATCCCTGCCGACAAGCTCCGCAGGGTGTTCGATCCGTTTTTCACCACGAAGCCTGCCGGTAAGGGCACCGGACTGGGATTGAGCATTTCACATGACATCATCGTTAGCAAGCACAAAGGGCAGCTTCTCGTAGAAAGCGCGGAGGGCCAGGGAGCGAAATTCACCCTCAAGCTTCCCCTGGCGCCGGCGAAGGCCACCCCGGAGAAACCGGAGCAAGTGCGGATTGGAGCAGAGACTGATGGATGAGAAATGGACCGTATTATTCGTCGACGATGAGGTCAGACTTCTGCGATCTATCGAGAGGAGTCTGCTGGATGAGCCCTACCACCTGCTCTTTGCCGAGAGCGGCAAGGATGCGCTCAAGCTTCTCGAAGAGAACGAAGTCCACGTCATCGTGACGGACATGCGCATGCCCGAGATGTCCGGACTGGATCTGTTGAGGATCGTGAAGGAGACGTATCCTCGTATCGTAAGGATCGTCCTGTCCGGCTATACCCAGGTAACCACCCTGCTGACGGCCATCAACCAGGGTGAGATTTTCAGGTTCATCACCAAGCCCTGGAAGACGGAAGGTGAGCTCAAGGCTGCCCTGGGACAGGCCGTGGACCACTACAAGATCCAGACGGAGCATGAGGGGCTGGCAACACAAGCCAGCAGCGGCGCCGCGCCCACAGAACCGTAGACCCAGTCTGCACCCGGCCGCGGCAGACCGGAAAGCGCCACGATCGAGATGACTCCATGGACGATATTCGTCCGGCGCCCAGGATTGCTTCCCGCCCTCGGCCTCAGCGAAATCAACTCACGCCGGGACACGGACGTGCAGCATGTAGGGTGAGGCTCGCCCCACCGATCCGCCCGACCACCCAAGTTCTGGTTTTCACATATCGCAATACACCTATACTAGGGTCAGTCCCGAATGGCACTTCCATAAGCCTTGAGTCTTGGACCGATAAAGGTATAGAAGAACAGGCCTCCCGGCCGAAGAGATTGTTGTTACCGCAATCGAATCAGCAAGGAGGTCTGCCATGGACAAGTATACCCAAGGACGACAACATCGCCAAGTCCGTCGTGTGCGGCAGTGTCGGCAGCAGTTGTTGGAGGATCAGGACCTGTGCCTGAGCCAGTTGCTGCCCCAAGCGCAGGTCGAAGCAGCGCTGGAACGCCATCAGGTCCGCTTCCGTCAACGCCTATACACGCCGCTGGTGACGATCTGGACCTTCCTGTACCAAGTGCTGGCCGCGGACCAGTCCTGTCGCGCGGCCGTCGCGCGTTTGCTGGCCCTCTTGTGCGTCAAGGGCGACGGCTCGGGCAGCGCCAAAACAGATGCCTATTGCAAGGCCCGTCAGCGTTTGCCCGAGTCACTGCCTGCCGACCTGGCTCGCCGCAACGGGTGTCACTTGCACCGTCAGGTTCCGCCCCTGGGACTGCTGGGCGGCCGGCCCATCAAGATGGCCGATGGCACGACGGTCAGCATGCCGGACACGCCGGCCAATCAGAAGGCCTATCCCCAGCAGCCGAGGCAGAAGCAAGGCCTGGGCTTTCCCATTCTGCGTATGGTGGGCCTGATCAGTCTGTCCTGCGGTGCGGTACTGGACGTGGCCCTGGCACGCTACAGCGGCAAGCGGACGGGCGAGACGTCCCTGTTGCGGCGGTTGCTCGGCCGACTGGAGGCCGAAGACATCCTGCTGGCCGACGCCATGTTCTCTAACTACTGGACCATCGTCTTGTTGCGGGGCTCTGCCCGCGTGACATCAGTTTCAAAGGGACACTGCAAACCCTGGTCG
>CAYNQP010000165.1:0-7686 GCA_964399325.1 uncultured Pirellulales bacterium | reverse complement strand
GTTTCTTCGGCCAAATTCACATGCCGCCTCTGCTGGTGGTGTTTCTGTTGCCATTCCTTGTGAGCGTCAGCACGGGCGTGACGATAGGGACCGTGGCGATCACGTATCCGTTTCTGATGCCCTATATCAAGACGGCCGACGGTTTGAATTTGGGGATGGAGACGCTGGCCTTTGCGGGACTCGTTTTCGGACTGGCGATCAGTCCGATCCACCTGTGTGTAGCGCTATCCGCCAGCTACTTCGAGGCGTCCCTGTCACGCGTCATCCTCAAGGTGTTGCCTGCGGCGCTGTGCGTCGCCGCGGCGGGCTTTGCGATGGCATTGATCTTCCGCTGACCCGAGTGGTTCTGTCAGCGTATCTTGATCGAGCCGACGTTGGTGCGCAGCGTGATCTGACCTTCGGCGTCACCGAGCGTAGCGTTGATCGACTTCTTCATCTGTCCGGTTACGGTCAGAGGTCTGTCGGTGTCGATCGAGCCGACGTTGGCAGAGACAGAGAGCTTGGCGGATATCCGGATAGGCCCTGAGAACTCAACGCTACCCACGTTGGTTGTGGCGGCCAGTTCGATGGCGGCCGGTGCGTCCGGGGCATAAGTTGCTTTGACATCGCCGACGTTGGCGCCAAGCTCGGCGTTGCCACGCAGGCCGCTGCAGATGACCTTGCCGACATCAGTCCTGGCCGCCACCTTGTCGGTGAAGTCGGTGATCCGGATGTCTCCGACGTTGGTGGCGCATTGGACAGCCAGACGGCCCGGCGCCGCGATGGTGAAGTCGACGCTAAGTTGGTTGCGGCCGAAGTCCGGTGGCTTGATTGCCTTGATAACCAAGTCCCGGCCGGATGGCTCGACGCTGATGCGGACCTTCTCGACAAGTTCCTGGGCTTTCTCTTCGGTCTTGGCCCTGACCGTGATTTCGGCGGTGACGCGGGCCTCGGCAGCGTCGGCGCTGTCGAGCCGAATCGTCCCGACGTTCGTTGTGACATCGAGGGTGGTGATATCGGCCAGGGGAACGGTCGTTTCCTCGGTTCGCTGGGCCTTGGCTCGGTAGTTGCCACCGATACTGCAACCGCCGCTCCCTGTATTGATGTAACAGCCGACCACGAGCGGAATCATCGCCAGTGCCGCGTACAACGCGACCTCAGTTGCGCCGTTGCGTTTCATTTCTCGATCTCCTTTGGCTCGATATAGTCGTAGAGTCGTCCGCCACCTTCAATTATTGCCGCGGGGCGCCCGGTTTTTCAAGCATGGGCTGTTTTATTTTGACCCATTTGGCCTTTCGCGGTATGTTCTGGGGCCGCCGCGTGGCTGAACGTGACTATCAGGGCAACAACTGTGGAGGTATCGATGCCGGATCTGATCCTGAACCCCGACTACAAACCCATGCTCAACCTCCGCGACACCGAGCGCGCGATCAAGTTTGTGAAAGACTTTTTCCAGGACCATCTGGCGGCGGCCCTGAACTTGCAGCGCGTTTCGGCTCCCCTATTTGTGAGGAAGGGCTCCGGTGTCAACGACGATCTGAACGGCATCGAGGCCAAAGCCACGTTCAAGATCAAGGACGACGGCTTCAGCGATGCGGAATGCCTGTTCTCGCTGGCCAAGTG
This sequence comes from uncultured Pirellulales bacterium, assembly GCA_964399325.1. Classification (GTDB taxonomy): domain Bacteria; phylum Planctomycetota; class Phycisphaerae; order Sedimentisphaerales; family Anaerobacaceae; genus JAFGLV01. Next base: position 6,084 of record CAYNQP010000165.1, on the reverse strand, counting down.
GAAGCGCATGGTGCTGGCCGATTACGGCTTCGGTCCGGGCGAGGGGCTCTACACGGATATGAACGCCATTCGGCCCGATGAGGAATGTTTGGACAACCTGCACTCGGTCTACGTCGATCAGTGGGACTGGGAGCGCGTGATTGGCGCGGAGGAGCAGAACCTGGATTTTCTCAAGGACATCGTGCGGACGATCTACGAGGTCTTGCGGCAGACGGACGCGGCCGTCTGCGAGCGCTATCTGCACATCGACCCGTTGCTGCCTGAAAGAATCACGTTTGTGCATAGCGAGGAGTTGCTGGAGCGATGGCCGGACATCGGGCCGCGGCAGCGGGAAGACAGGATTGTCGAAGAGCGTGGGGCGGTCTTTGTGATTGGCATCGGAGGCGAGCTGGGTGACGGGACCCTTCACGATGGCCGGGCCCCCGATTACGACGACTGGGTGACGCCGACCGGAAAGGGCAGGAAGGGACTCAATGGCGATATCCTGTTGCGATATCCTCTGCTCGGCAAGGCGTTTGAGATCAGCTCCATGGGGATTCGCGTCGACCCACAGACGCTTCTGCAGCAGTTGGAGATTCGCGGCGCGCTGGAGCGGCGTGAATACGAGTGGCACCGGCGGCTGTTGGCCGGTGATCTGCCGTTGAGTATCGGTGGCGGGATCGGCCAGTCGAGGTTGTGCATGTTCTTTCTCCGGAAGCTGCACGTGGGGGAGGTTCATGCCGGCGTGTGGCCCGTCGAGATGGTTGCCCAGTGCAAGGCCGCCGGCATCGCCCTCCTGTAGAGCGGGCGGCGTGATGGCAGTGACATGAGGCTAGAAGAAAGGGGGATGGCTGTTTTCGCCATCCCCAGACTACAAGGGAACCGGTCGTATTGTGTTGTGGCACCTGTTACGGCAACGCCACCTCGTGCGGCGCTGTAGCCTTGGAGGACTTGAGTTCGGCGCCGGCTTCGAGCAGGTTGGCGTCGGTCTTCTGCTGCAACTGCTGGAGCGCCGAGAGGATGTCCGTGTTCTGGTTCTGCGTGCTGTCTTGCACCTGCTGCATCTGCTGCTGCAGCGAGCCCTGCGTCTCACGAAGCTGTGAGACCCACTCGGCCAGGGCCTGCATGTTCTGATTTACGGTCTCCTCGAATCGGGCCCGCTGCTGTGTTCCGTTGTCGAGTTGTGTGGTCACGCCCTGGAGACTGTCCTGCAGTGTCCCCTGCAATTCCGTTGCCCGCTGCTGAAGTGCGGCGATGCTTGCGGTCATGGTCTCGACTTTGGCTTGAGCGTCGTCGAATCTTGCCAGCCATTGCTGTTGGCCCTGGGCGATCTCGGCCAACTTGGTAACAAGGGCTTCGCGGTCGGCTTGGACCGCTCGCCCGAGTTTGGCTTGGTTCTCGTCCATTGCGATGACATCGAGGGCGACCTGACCGGTGGTGGCGGTCACGATGTCCAGGCCGCTCTGCATCTGTTGTTGCGTCTGCGTCAGCTTCGTGACTTGCCCGGAGATCGTCTCGCCGTGCGTCGTAAGTGCCTCATCCAGCGAGGTCTGTGCGGCAACGATTTGAGCTGTTCTCTCATCGAGGCCGGTGATGCCGCTCCGTACGGCCTGTTGGAAAGCAGACTGTCTCGTGTCCATGGCGAGGATGTCCAGTGCAACCTGGCTTGCCGTCTGGGTCAGTGTGCTGAGGTTGCCTTGGAGCGTTTCCTGATTGGCCGTGAGGTTCGAAAGCTGTCCGCGTGCGGTCTCGCTGTGATTCTGTACGGCCTGCTGCAACGACGCCTGCGCCGCAGCCACCAGACCGGTCTGCTCGGTCAATTCGCCCAGGCCGGCCTTGAGGGCTCGCTGGTTTTCGGCCAGTGTGGTAGCGTGGGCGTCCAATGATTGATTATGCGTTTTGGCTGTCTGGTGGAGAGCCGTCAGCTCGGCTGAGACGGACGTGACGCTTCCCACGAGGGCGTTGGCTTTGCTATCGAGACCGCTGATACCGTGCCGCAGTTCGGCCTGGTTCTCGGAGAGCGTCGTCAGTGTCTCGTCGTTCCGGGCCGTTGTCTGTTTGAGTGTGGCAAGCTCGACAGCCGTCTGGTCGGCTTTGGCATCGAGCGTGCCGATCCCGGCCTGGAGATTCTGCTGGTTCCGGGAGATCGCCGCGAATTGCCCCGTCAGGGCCTTATGGTTCGTTTCTTGCTGCTGTTGCATAGCAGCCTGGGTGCTGGTTAAGCCGCTTACGCCATCGGCCGTTCTGCCGGCCGTATTCGCCACCTGATCGATAACCAACTGCATATCCTGCTGATGCTGCTGCACAACGGCGATTTTATCAGCCAGTGCCGTGGCCTGGGTCCGCACCGCGCCTTGAACCGACGCCTGCTCTTTGGCGACGGCGGCAACATTGGCCTCCACGGTCGTCAGATGCCCGATCATTTGCTCGTTGTTGCCCTGAATGAGCTCTTGCGTCGCCTTCTGCGTGTGGGCCACCGCTGTTATCTCGTCGGCCAACTCCTGTCTACTATTCTGCACCATTTGGTGCAGCGTGGCGTGCTCCCTGGCGATGGTGCTGACGGACGTGTTCGTCGTCTGCGCCATGTCGGCCACCTGCGTTACCCCGTCTCTGAGCAATGTCTGGCTGCGTTCGAGTTGCGTAAGCTGCTTGGCGAATTGCTGGTTGTTGCTGGCCACTGTCGCGTGGAGCCGGCTCTGCTCGTTCTGGCCGGCATGGACCTGAGACGAGACGGTGGCGAGTTGACGGGAGTTGGCCGCGACCATCGCCTGGAGCCTTGTTTGGCTCTCTTCCATCCGGGCCATCTGATCGTTGCAGCCGGACGTGGCCAGAGAGATGGTCACCAGGACGCCGAAGAAGATCGTTATGATGACGAATCGCCCTGTATCGAGTCCTTTTTGTGTCTTCATTGTGAATCCTTTCCTCTGTGTATGACAACGGGCCCTATTCACGCCCCCAGCGTGAGTGTCGTGCTGTTTTCGCTGCAACCATCCGGATTTCCAGGGAACCACATTACCAGTACTGGAAAGAGGCCTATCACCCCATTTTCTCATCGGCAAGTGCAATTGAAAAGCTTTACCTTTTATGGGACTGGTATTACAAAGTGGGCATTTTGCAGGAGATACGACAATTCCCATTTTCTCGCTTTTCGACGCGAATTGATCTTTGCAGGCACGGCGATACTCTGACGAGCATCAGGAAAGGCAGAGGGTCGCCCGAGAATGTGCTGGTTTTTGGGTGACTGATCTGCGTATCGGTGCCTTTTCAATAGAGTGTGGCTGCACGCCGCGACTGCGAAATATGGGCAATATGGGTGGTTGTGGTCGTGCCGAACATCCGCTAAGATAGGCGCGTATTTCCGTCTGCCGGGTGGTAGTGGATGCCCCTGATGTGCAGGAAGAAGTCTTACTAGAGGAGTCTGAGGATGAAGACCTCATGCAACGTGTGTTTTATCGGGCCACGAGTTGCTCTGGCCATCGCGGTTGTCTTCGCGGGGAGTGTGTTTTCTGGGGTTACCCAGGCTGTTGAGAGCATCAGTCGGGGAATTGACGCGAGAGGGGTTACGCCCGGCCGGAGCGGGCAACGTCAGATCACGCCCAGCGACAAGCTGGAACTGGTTCGCTCAAGGGCCCTGTCTTCGGCGCAGCGCGGGTGGTCACATCCGCCTAAGGCAACGTTACTTCCCTGCAAGTGCCACCGGACGCGAGATTCATACCCGGCCTATCCCCACTTCGCGGAGGTGGAGGTAACGCTGGATGAGCTACGCACCGTCGATCGCCTGAGGGCCATGCCCTGCGCGCCGGGCAGCCGGTTGCAGATCCTTGACGGGGGCAAGCGGGTCAAGGCGCAGTGGTACGCCACAGCGGTGGGGGACCTGATCGAAGAGGGGGCGGAGGTAACGGTTCTGCGGGACTTCATTCTGTCGGAGAAGCCGGCCAGCTCCGGCCATACCGTGTCCAAGGGCATCACGGCCGCGGCGGCGTGCACAGGATCCTTCGAGACCGGAAGCAACAACACGAACTACGATATTCCGTACAATGACTGGACGTGGAGTGACATCTACATCAGTGGCGCGCTGTCAAACGCGGTGGTGACGTGTATTGACGTCCACTATGAGATCGTTCACCCTTACGCAGGTGACGTGATCGTAACCTTGTCGGATGAGGACCTGTCATTTGACTACACCCTTTACGACGATGAATATGACACGACGGCCAACCTCAATGAAACGGTGACAGGAATTACCGACTTCGCGGGGGAGGGCGTCAACCAGTTGTGGACGTTGTGGGCGTATGACGCGTATGTAGACGACGATGGCTATATCGATACGTGGTGGATAAAGGTCTACTATGCGGTGCCGTCCCAGACACAGCCGCACGACGCATGCGCCAATGCTATTGCGGTTCAGGATGGGGTCCCTTACGCGGGCAGCACGGTCGGCGCGACGGGCGATTACGAGACGTGGTGTGGCTTCTACGACCTGCTCGATGTGTGGCATGTCTTCACGGCCACGCAGACGGGGCTGGTCACTGTGAGCGTCGAGAGCACCGAGTTCGATACGACGTTGGCTGTCTTCAGCCAATGCGGGGGAGCCGAACAGGCGTGCAGCGATGACGATTGTAGTGGAGAGAACTCCACCATTACCATGCGCATGGTCGCCGGCACGAGCTACTATATTCGCGTGGCCGGTTATGACTACCGCACAGGCGACTACACCCTGACCGTCACGCAATACCCTCTTGACCTTCCGGACACGCCGGATCAACCAAGTCCATCCAATGGAGCCAGCGGCGTTGCGACCCACCCGGTATTGTCGTGGAACGATTCGGCGGCGCTAGCGAGCTTGGCCAAAGGTCGAGAAGCTCGTTCCAAGACGGATCGAACGGAGAAGCCCTTGCCGAAGGTGATCTACGGCCAGGATGACCGAGCCGAGGAATACGAGGTAAGCAATCCGAATTACCTGGCCGCGGGTGATGCGACGGTTGTGATTGTGTACTGGTCGGAACTGACCAATAACGGCGACGGCACATTCACACTTCCGGCGCTGACCTTCGCCTACTGGTATCAAGATATCGATCCCATTGGCACGGGTAATCCCCTTTGCTCGGACGAAGCCTTCCGCAACCAGCCGGCGCCTGGGCTGTGCAGCGGCGTCCTGGTGACGCCGGACCTGATCGCCACGGCGGGACATTGCGTTGCCTGCAGTACGATCTCCGACCTGGCCGTGGTGTTTGGTTTTGTGATGCAGGACGCATCCACGGCGGCCTTGACGGTTAGTGCCGACGAGGTCTACCGGTGCAGTGAGATCGTCGCTTACAACGAAGGGTATCCCGATTGGTCGCTTGTCCGACTGGAACGTCAGGTGGCAGGCCATACGCCCCTGCTGCTCCAAAGGACCGGTGAGGTGACCGATGGACAGGAACTGCTTGTGGTTGGGCATCCGTGGGGAATCCCCCGGAAGTACGACGCGGGAGGAACCGTGCGTGACACGACGGCCTCGACCTTTTTTCAGGCCAATGTTGACACGTACATCGGCAGTTCCGGGTCGGCGGTCCTCGATCGTAGTTCTATGGAGGTCGAAGGGCTCATTACGGCCGGCATACAGAGCTTCGAGGTGGCCGACAGCCTGACGTGCGATCGCTCCCGCGTGTGTTCCGATACGGGCTGTCCCGGTTGGGAAGATGTCACGCGGGCGACGACGTTCAGCGCCATCGTTCCTTCGTTTGATGTCTACTTCGGAACTAGTTCCAGCAGCCCGCCGCTGGTGAGTTCGTACGGCGTGGTCCCCTGGTATCGTCCGGGAGCATTGCAGGCCAATACCACCTACTATTGGCGCATCGTGACCCGCAATGCCTGGGGCACGACGGAGGGTCCGCTGTGGTCTTTTCAGACGACTTCAGCCCCCCCGTACAGTCCTGTCTATCGGTTTTGGTCGCCTCAGAATTCGCGGCATTTCTATACGATCAGCGAAGCCGAGAAGAACTCCGTCATTGCCACGTATCCTTCGAGCGTCTGGACGTACGAGACCGAAGCCTACAATGCCTTTCCCACTAGCAGCCAGCCGGATTTGGCTCCGGTGTATCGCTTCTGGTCGCCGCTGCACAG
>CAYNQP010000164.1:0-7688 GCA_964399325.1 uncultured Pirellulales bacterium | reverse complement strand
CTGTCCGGACGGCGGTCTGGGTGCCGGCCCGGCCGCCCAAGGGGAAGATGCTCGTGATAAACGGCAGTTCGCCCAAGGTAATACGATACACGAAATCCTCGCGGCCGCGGTAGATGGCGTCCTTGATCTCGATCACGTATTCACCATCCTGGGGGATCTCATAATAGAGAACCGGATCGGGATGGAAACGGAAGTCGTCGTCATACGCCAGTTCGTTGCCCTTCTCGTCGTAGAGCGCCAGCGTGGCCTGGAACCATCCAGGGACAGCGTCGGCCAGATACGGAATCAAGGCCCGGGCACTGGCCACCACGACCAAGTGCCGGCCTTTGCTGGCCTGGAATCGAAACCGGTCCACATCGCCCGGCATAATCCGGCCGTTCACCGTGGCCGGCAGCGTGACATTCATCTCGGTAGCCGCCTTGCTGCCCTTTGGTTCCGTCTCGACCTCTTCCGGCAGTTGACCGACGTCAAAGACGAGTGGATTCGAAGTCCCGGATGGCATTCCGAGTCTCAACTCGCGCGGGCCAGGCTCGGCGTCGGGGGCCACCGTGACCTGGACGGTCACGGTCTCGGCGATCACGGGATTGGCTTTCCGCCTGAAGGCGGCGAGCTTCTCCCGCATCTCGGCGATCTCCTTCTTGGTCTCGGCGTCGTCGCCGCTCTTCTGCAACTCCTGCAGCTTCGTTCTCAGTTCGCTGGCCTGCCGCTGCGTCATAGGCTTGGTATGCTCGATGACGGCCGCTTCAACACCCCCGCCGGAGACGTACACGTCGGCCACGCCATCCAAATGCTGCCCACCGATGGCGACCTGGAACGCAGCGCCCTGCCGACCGCCGGCGGGATAGACATAGCCAATGTGCGGGTCCCTCTGCGCCGGCGACGCCGTTGCGGACGCAAGCAACAGCGTCAGACAGGGAACGATAAGCCGTCGGGATGAACTCCTGGTGCGCGCCACTTTCTACATGATCTCCTTCAGGCGGCCGCCCATTGTCACGCCGTCTTCGGCGGAGGGCGTCACGCGCATCGACAGACCCTGCGGATGGGGCAACGTCGCGGCCGGATCGATGCCGAGCAATTCGTATACGCTGGCGATGAGGTCAACCGGATACACGGGCCGCTCTTTCACCAGTTCGCCTCTGGCGTCCGACGCGCCGACCACGTGGCCGCCCTTGAATCCGCCGCCGGCGACGAGCGTGGAGAAGACCTTGCCATAGTGGCCGCGTCCCCCACTCCAAGGCGGCTCCCACTGGATCTTGGGCGTGCGGCCGAATTCGCCTCCGCACCAGATGATCGTGCTGTCCAGCAGGCCGCAGTCCGACAAATCCTGCAGAAGAGTCGCCAAGCCTTTGTCCAATTGCGGGAGCATACGCCGCATGGCCGGGAAGTGCTGTTTGTGGGTGTCCCAGCCTTTGTAGTTGATGGTGACATAGGGGACGCCGCGTTCGACCAGCCGGCGCGCCGCTAGGCAGGATTGCCCGAACGTGTTGCGGCCGTAGCGCTCGCGCAATTCGTCCTGCTCCTGCGAGAGGTCGAACACCTTGCCCGCGTCACCCAGGATCAAATCGTACGCCTGCTGCTCGCACCGGGCCGAGGCCGCCAACTGCGGATCGTCTTTCATGGCGTGCTCGAGCGCATTCAGCTTGCCGAACAGCTCGCGCCGACTCTGCTGACGTTCGGTGGAGATGCCCTGAGCAACGACCCCTTCCACAACAAACGGCATCTTGGCGGGGTCGCCGCCTGTGGCGAACGGTTTGTAGCGCGAGTCGAGAAAGCCCGCTTCGGAGAACCGCCCCTGCGGCTCGGTCAGCACCACGTAGGGCGGGATCAAACCGGTGTAGCCGGCATCGTAGCCTTTGAACAGCGAGACCACCGCGCCGACGCACGGGTAGACTTGCCCGTCGCCGGGTGTCCGCCCGGTCTGCACGATATAGGAGGCCGTCTCGTGCGCGTTCACGCCGTGAGTCATACTGCGGATGATGGAGTACTTGTCGGCCTGCTGGGCCAGCAAAGGCAGCAGCTCACCGATCACGATCCCGTCCACGTTGGTGGGGATCGGCATGTTGAGCGGGCCGCAGTAGTCGTTGCCCGCCTCCGGCTTCGGGTCGAAGGTGTCCAGGTGCGAAGGACCGCCCCACAGCCAGATCTGAATGACAGCCTTGGCCTTGTTTGTAGTGACGCCGTGAGGCGTTTGGTTGGATGCCCTTACGGGCACACTACAAACGGACAAGCCATCACCCACCAGCAGACCGGCCGCTCCGAAGAGCCCGCAGCGCAGCATCTCACGGCGAGACGCTCTCATGCCGTCTGAATCGTGTTCAGTACCCATGCATTCACCCTATTGCGTGTTCTCAGTGCCGGTAGAGAAACTCCGCACTGTTGATCAAAGCCCAGGCGACATCTACCATGGCCTCGCGTCTGTTCCCGGTGCCGGACTCGGAGTATTCGCCTATGATACTCAACTCCTCATCCGTGGGAAAACGTGAAAGAATCGTCAGGTACAACGACGTGACGATCTGCCGGGGGTTTCGTCCGGACCGCATCAGAGATCGGAGCTTCCGGCTTTGTTCGATCTTGCGCTGGATGTGGCTCGAATTCAACAGGTGCAAACGCTGGTCGGCCGTGGGGCGATTGTTGCGCTCCGATTCGAGGCCGGTGTCACGCGGAGAACGCCCGAACATTTCGAGGAAGGAGCTGGTAATGCTGCCGTCCGCCAGGGCAATCGAACGCTGGTCCTCCGGGATGAAGGTGAACGGTTCCGGAATGGCGCTGGTATACTTCTCCGTGGTCCCGGTGATCTGGTTCAGGGCATCGATCAACACTTCTGCTTCCAACCGGCGCAGAGGATAGAACGCGAAATTGGATGCGGCTTCGGGGCTGTCGCTGCGCGGAATAGAAGAGAGCTGATAGGTTTGCGAGTTCAGAATCAGCCGGTAGATGTGCTTGAGGTCGTAGCTTGCCGACACCAATTCCCGCTCCAGCAGCGTCAGCAGTTCCGGATTGCTGGGCGGATTGTCCGGCCGAATATCATCCGGCTCATGGATGATCCCGCGTCCCAGCAGCCAGGACCACATACGGTTCACGATGTTGCGCGCGAACCAGGGATTGTCGCGGTCGATCAGCCAATCGGCGAAGACCTCACGCGGATCGCGGTCGAGCGCAAGTTGGACCGTCGTGCCATCCGGAAAGACCGCCGCGTGTAGCACCCCCGCCCCCGGGGGTGACCCTTCCCCAGCCGAGGGCGGCTGGGCCACATGGTTGGGGTCGAAGAAGACGATCTCTTCCTTCCATTCGCTCGTGGGTTTGAAGCCGATCTGCGCGAAGAAGGCCGCCATACCGGCCAGCCGCTCCGGCGGCCAGTTCTCCGCCCGCGCTCCCATGAACGTCAGCGTCACGGCTTGCGCGATGGCCTGCGGCTCCTTGCTTTGGGCGGCCCGGTAGAAGTTGACGGTAGGAACTCGGAAGTTGCTGCCGCTGGCCGTGAGCATCTCCCGGACGAACCGGTCGTAGGGCACGTTCTCCTTGATGCTGGTGCGAATCCAGCGGTGATACGCCTGCACCGCATTGGGCCAGAGATTGATGGGGAACTCGGACTTGACCCGCAGCAGATCGCTCCACTTCATCGCCCAGTAGTCCGCGAACTCGTCGCGCTCCAGCAGACGATCTATCAGCGCGCTGCGCTTATCCGGGTCCCGGTCCGAGAGAAACGCCCTGGCCTCCGGCGCCGTGGGCAGCGTCCCGATCACATCCAGATAGACCCGGCGGACAAACACACCATCCGAACAAAGATGCGCCGGCTCGATCCCCAACTGCCCCAGCCGGCCGAGAACCAGCCTGTCGATCTCGGTACGGGGCTTCGCAATGGCACGGCTCTCGAAAGTCCTCACCGCCGCCCCGGACGCCGCGGTCGCAACCCCGGCCCCGAGCAGAACAACACCCAGAATGAACGATCTTTTCACCATATCCTACCATTTCCAATACGGCCGGGTACCCTCCCGACTCGACCGGCTCTGTTCCTAAGACGCTCCCCGCGACCTGCGAATTGCACGGAAGCCGCCGATCGCGCCAGGAGCCAGGCCCGCAGGCCATCTCAATAATCAATCATCAATCATCCTTAATCAATGGAAATGTCGTCCGTCCTCGGTCCTGAGTTTTTTGCTTGGCGATGTGCCGGATTCTGACGATACTGGGAGCAGAAGGCCAAGCGTATCGGTCATTGAAGTGAGGTCAGGTATGGTCAGCCACAATATTGATGTCCCGATGGCCGGCATAGAAGGGCTCTGCCGCAAGTGGAGGGTCGCGCGGTTCTCTCTGTTCGGCTCCGTGCTGCGCGAGGACTTCGGCCCCGATAGCGATGTGGACGTGCTGGTCAGTTTTCAGCCTGACTCGACCTGGGACCTGCTGGACCTGGTGGACATGCGTGACGAGCTGAAGGCCTTGTTCGGCCGCAACGTCGATCTCGTGGAAGAGGAGGGCCTGCGCAACCCTTTCCGACGTTCAAACATCCTATCGACACGGCAGGTGATCTATGCGGCCTGAGCATGCGGACGTGGCCTTGCTCTGGGACATGCTCGAAGCCGCGCGGAGGATCGAGCAGTTCGTAGCCGGCAAGACCTTCCCGGAATACGCCACGGACGAACTCGTTCAGGCGGCGGTGGAGCGAAAGCTGGAGATCATCGGCGAAGCCGCCCGCAAGGTATCGCAGGAATTCCAGAACCAACACCCCGCAATTGCGTGGCGTGGCATTATTTCGCAGCGCCATTTCCTGGCCCACGAATACGGCGAAGTCCGCCAGGAGAAGCTCTGGCGCGTGGCCACCCTGCGTATCCCCGAGCTGATCGCAATGCTCGCGCCCCTTGTGCCCCCGCCCACGACGGACGATGCCCGCTGACCGGTCCTTTGTCCTCCGTTCTCCCTGCTCGTGATAATCAATAGTCAATCATCAATCATCCTTTATCAATGGAAATGTCCTGCCCGTCTCCGCCGACGTCAAACCAGCCGCCCCCGACCGGAGCATGGAGGCCGACAGGCCGCAATCGTGGAAAACGACCTTGACGCGACCGAAGGCACCCGCTATTCTTATTACCGTTAGCGAAGGAGACGCGGATGTTGGAAGTGCTCCAGAGAAGCTGGTTACGATGGCCAGACGGCCCGGGAAATCCGGGGGCCGCAGGGCCTGTCCTGAGCCCGTCGAAGGAACGTCAAGGCCACGATGATCCATACTCATGTTCTCAACCGAGGGCCTTCGCGCGTGCGCAGCCCCGTGGACGGGCTTTGACATGGAGGTTCTTATGCTGACCCGCATAACATGCCGAAATGATAGACCGGACCGCAAGCATGTCGTTGAAACCGTGGGGCCTATCGCGTCTTCGGCAGGAAATCCACAGGCGTCTCATACGGACAGAAACGAGGAATCCCGTATCTTATGCGGATCCATCTAATTATTGTTAGGTTTGAGATAATAGTGGAAGGCATTGCATCATGACGGCATTGCAGGAAGGACACAGCCAGATGGAATCCCCTGACACTCGTATTGAGGACAAGAAGAAAAGAAGTAAGCTTGGCAGAATTGTCGGCTCAATAGTAGTGTTCCTCGCACTCGTGTCTGTAGCAAAATTCATAGGCCGCCAGGTAGGTAGACAGGCTGCGATGCAAACTGTCCAGCAGGAATCAATTTCTCAAAATGCTCCGACAGGTTTCATGGGTGCCAAATGGCTCATGCCAATGTCTGAAGCGAAATCACTGTTCCCTGATGCCATAGAGTTCTCCCCTGGAAACCTAAAACTCGAGGCAACTGCGTTTTCTCGCCCAGCGTTTGTGGATCTCATGTTCGACAACAACCTCCTTATTATGATCATCATATCTTTCAAGGGCGATAAAACTGAAAGTACATACAAACAGACACACCGTATAGTCGTCCAAGAATATGGAGCATTTCCTGAGCCAACCAGTACAAGTGAGCAAATACTCATATCTGAAAAGAGAATTGGAAGAGTAGCAATTGAGCATGTTCTGTATGAGCAATCAGGAATGTCAATCGAGCAAGTAATGCTTTATAGAACGAAAGCTGACCCCTCATTTTAACCATAGCGGCCTAACAAGGAAAATGTGGCGACACCATACGAATGGCGGTCCGTTAAGCAGCATGTCGGGCCCTCCACTGCGCTCGTGTTTGGCGTCGCAGGGCTGGATAGTGCTTGCGTTCGCGAGTGAGATAGCGTGGCTCCAGTCGCCCCGGACGTTCGGGAATCACATGGCTGGCGATCTCGGCCAGCATCGCTTGATAAAGCTCAGGCAGAGCCAGAACCGGGGCGGAGGCCAGCGTCGCACTGAAACTGAGAATCGTTCGCAACGTGTCGATGAAGCTGATGCGAAGTGGATCGATGTCACTGGCCCGGGCCGCTTGCAGGATAAGCGTTCGAACAATGTTGAGCGCTGTCAATCGGGCGATGATCTCCTTACGAATTCCCGCCGGCGTTTGGCTGCGGAGCACATCGGCAGACAGATCGATCTTTACTTCCCGCAACAGCGTTTCGATCCGCCAGCGTCGCGCATAGAGGGCCACCAGTTCCGGGGCCGGATACTGTTCGGCGTCCAGCAGCGACGTCGCGAACCATACGACCTGCCGTCGGCCACGAATTCGCAGACTTGCCTGGAGGAAGCGAACCCGCAGGCTCTCCGGAAGGGTTGGGTCGGCGTGGCGATACTTCTTGTTGATTGTGAGTCTGCCGACAAAGTCAGCCCGCGTGTATTGGAAGACCTGTTTGATCCTCGATATCTTCAGACGCTGATGGGCCCGCGTGAGGAATTCCAAACCCTGGCGTTGGTAACGCACATAGTAGTGCGCTCCGGCGAAATGGCGGTCAGCGATGAATAGATCGCCTTTTTGCAGTTGATCGAGCAACGGAAAGGTCAAGGCCATCTCGCCTTGAGTGTAGCGGCCGATGGCGTAGCTGAGAATCACCCGCGTCCCGGCCAGACACAGGGTCACCACCCGAGCCAAAGGATAGCGTCCGGCCCCATAACGCCCCGTGTTGACGCCGAAGGCCTCTTTCAACTCGGGCTGATCGGCCATGGATACGCAGGTCCCGTCAGCCAACACGACCCGGTGTCCCTTCCAGCGATCAAACGCGTCCGACTGTTCTTGAGCCTTTTGCTGCACCCACGTGAAGACCCGTTGCCACAGCCCCATCGGCAGGCGAGCGCGGGCTTCCGCGACGCGTCCCCGAGAGGGACAACGCCCTTGCATCTTGGGGAAGTGACTGACAAAGTTTTCCCACATGACACACCAACTGGCATGCAACGACTCTTCCGGCCAAATCGCCGCCAGGAGCAGGTGAAGGACCGTCAAGATCGGCGTGATCTTCCGCTCTCGATAGGTATAACCGATCTCCCGGCAAGCGCCCACAATGGCCTCATCGGGCAGCACGTTTCGGATGGCGTTGAAGGTTACCGGCTCGAATTTCTCACAAAAGGTTTCAGATTTCAGACGCGATGTGCCGACACATGCAGTAGACATGACAGGTCTCCTTAACGATAGAGATTTCTTTCCACTGCTCTTATCGGCATGGGGAGACCTCTTTACTTTAATCCCTTAACGGACCGCCATTCGTGGCTGTCCCCGTTTCGCTCCGTTTAATGCCCCCTACACGGCTGACACGTCATACTTTTAACCAATAGCCGATAATTGT
>CAYNQP010000163.1:0-7810 GCA_964399325.1 uncultured Pirellulales bacterium | reverse complement strand
GACGAGGCAGCCTAGCGTTAGCGATTCCCGCGACCACCGTCCGTAGGGCAGGTCAAGTGAGAAGTGTGAAGTCGGTGTTCGGCTGGAGGTCGGGCTGGGTCTGTCTGCGACTGCATGTTGTCGGTCGTCAGGCGCGAAGGGCCAGGGGCGGCGCGGCGGATTCTTGGGTTGACGGGCGGTAGAGGTCCGTGTAAGATATTCATAGAACTCATTGGAGTGTATGGAATATTGGGAACAGCGAGTCATGGCCAGCGAGGCGCGAATCCTTGTCCACCGGCGGAAGCGGCAAGCACTCCTCGGCCGCGCCTGGCCGGCGGTAGGGCTGCCGGGTCGGTCCAGTGTTTCAGCATTCCACCGTCCCATTTGCAGCCCCCTGGCCGGGGGTGGAGGACCTGAATGTGAGAAACAAAGCCAATTTCCGGCCACCGGCCGGAGTTTCAAGTTGGAAGTCTCAAGTGTCAAGTGGGGCAAGTCAGGTGTCGGGTCTTCAAACTTCGAACTTAATACTTCGCGACAAGCGTCTTGCGACGAGCGTGAGCCGATGCGCCAAACAAAGCCAATTCCGCGGGGCGAAGATACGAAACAAAGCCAAAGTCCGGCTACGGGCCGGAGTCTCAAGTTTGAAGTTTCAAGTGTCAAGGGCACTGAGCTGGGTGTCGGGTTTCCCAACTTTACACTTCACACTTGACACTTCTGGGACAGACTATGCAAAACAAAGCCAATTCCCGGCGGGGCCGCGAGGGACGGGCGGTAGCTTGGCGAGCCCGCGCCGGAGGCACGATATTCTCCAAATTGCCCTTGACGGCGAGGGGCGAATCCGTTCTATTTCACACCGTTGTAGCCAGGGAGGGCCCATCCCCCCGGGGACAGGAGGTCCTGAGCAATCCATACGGATTTTGCACGACCAGAACCATAGGATTCTTGCGATTGGAAAGGATTGAACCATGCGGAGCGTGAAGCTTTCGACCGTTGCCATCGTGCTTGTTCTCTCGGCGAGTATGGCCTTTGTGAGCGGCTGTGGTACGGAAATGCAGGACCTGAGGCTACAGAACGACACGCAGCGAAAGCGCATCGCCGAGTTGGAGAGCGAGGTACAGGCCGCACGGTTGCAGCTTGATCAGCTCAAGAGGCAATTGGAGGCGGCCACCGAGACGGGGGGCGTCGAGGTCGATGCGCTTCGCCAGAAGGTGGCGGCCCTCGAAGACGATCTGGCCAGGAAGGAAGCGCTGATGAAGTCGATGCAGGAACGGCTGATGGGCGTTTCACCCCTGCCGGTCGAGCTCAGCACGGCCCTGGAGGATTTCGCCAACGCCAGCGATATGGTGGAGTTCGATTCCAGCAAAGGCCTGGTCAAGTTCAAGAGCGATCTGCTTTTCGAAAAGGGCAGCGACAAGGTGACTTCGACCGCGGCCGAAGCGGTCAAGACCCTGTGCGGCATTCTCAATTCGGCGCAAGCCACAGAGTTCGACATCATCGTGGCCGGGCACACAGACGACATGCGGATTGGCAAGCCGGAAACAAAGGCGGCCCATCCCACGAATCGCCATCTCTCCTCGCACCGAGCCATTTCCGTGGCCGAGACGATGGAAAGCGCCGGCATCGAGTCCAAACGGTTGAGCACCCGCGGGTTCGGCGAGTATCGGCCCGTGGAAGCCAACGCACCTAACAGAGCTGGCAATCCCAAGAACCGACGCGTCGAAATCTATATCGTGCCGCAGGGGACGTAATTGAGTGGCATGGCTTGTGCTTGCACAGGCATGCCACTTGGTAGAGAAGTCTATGTGAAACATCGAGCGCAACAGCCGTTACGCTCTTTTTTTTCCTACTCAGGATTCGCCACAAAAACTACAAAAGTGCTACTCTTTGCGGCCTGGACTACGATAATGTATCTCGGTGCGTGATCTGCGTCGGCCTCGTCATAGTCTTAACACTCGCTTAGGTAAGCAGATAGGGGATTGTAGCCGGCTTCTGTGCCTCTGGCACGCTTCTTGTAACAGGGCATTGGGTAGTGATGAGCGTCGGTTGGGCAGATGTGCGAGCCCGGCGATGCAGGTAAAACGATGGCCCGACAAGGAGACACCGAAGTGATGACAGAACAGAGTGGTTTCACGATGCGAACGCGCTGGAGGTTCGTCGCGTGTTGGTGGCGGTTCTATGCGCGACAGGTACCGCGTGGGCGGACGAAAGTGCGCCCAATGTGCAGTCGCTGAGCCTGGGGTTGGATACTCTATGGGTGCTCATTGCGGCGTTTCTTGTCTTTTTCATGCAGGCAGGATTCGGCCTGGTGGAGGCCGGGTTCACACGCGCCAAGAATGCCTGCAACATTTTGACGAAGAACTTTCTGGATTACTGCGTGGCCTCCATCATGTTCTTCCTGGTCGGCTACGCATTCATGTTCGGAAAGGGTAATGGATTCATCGGTTGGACGGGCTTCGGCATATCCGGCGCTGAAAACCCGTCGGCCGTGCAGCCTTGGGCGTTCTGGCTTTTTCAGGCGGCCTTTGTCGGTGCTGCCGCCACGATTGTCGCCGGCGCGATGGCTAAACGCATGAAGTTCCCTGCGTATCTGGCCTATACCGTGGTTGTCAGTGCGGTCATCTATCCCATTGTGGGCCACTGGATATGGAATGGCGAGGGCTGGCTGGCGCAGAAGGGATTTGCGGATTTCGCCGGCTCTACGGTTGTCCATTCGGTCGGTGGGTGGATCTCGTTCGTCGGGACGGTGATCCTGGGTGCGCGAATCGGCAAGTTCGCTCCGGACGGTCGTCCTCGGATGATTGCGGGTCACTCTATTCCATTGGCGGCACTGGGCGTGTTCCTGCTATGGTTTGGATGGTTCGGCTTCAATCCAGGCTCGACGCTTGGGGTCGGCAACGGGGAGGCGATATCGAGAGTTGCGGTCAACACGAACATTGCCGCCTGTGCCGGGGCCATCACCGCCATGATCACGGTATGGCTGGCGTTCGGCAAGCCTGACCTGTCGATGACGATGAACGGCTGCCTGGCCGGTCTGGTGGCGATCACGGCACCGTGCGGCTATGTTACACCCGCCGCCTCGATCGCCATCGGCAGCGTTGCGGGAGTGGTGGTTGTTCTCGGTGTGTATTTCCTCGACCGGATCCATGTGGACGACCCGGTCGGTGCGATTCCTGTCCATGGGATGAACGGTGTGTGGGGCACGCTGGCGGTCGGCTTGTGGGGACAGAAGTCGATGGGGTTGGGCAACGAGGGCCTGTTCCATGGCGGCGGGCTCACGCAGCTCGGCATCCAGGCGTTGGGCGTATTAGCTGTAGGCCTCTTTGTAATGGCCTCTATGGGCGCCGTGTTCCTGGCAATCAAGCACACCATGGGATTGCGGGTCTCGGCGGAAGAAGAGCTGCGGGGTCTCGACCTCGGCGAGCACGGCATGGAATCGTACGCCGGCTTCCAGATATTCACTACCACGTAGACCTTGCACGACACTCGGGAGTCAAACGATGAAACTGATTGTTGCCTATATTCAGCCGCACAAGCTCAACGACATAAAGAAAGCCTTGTACAAGGCCGAGGTCCACAAGATGTCCGTGACCAACGCTGTTGGTTGCGGGGCCCAGAAGGGCTATCACGAGAGCTACCGTGGCGTGGACGTCGAGGTCAATCTGCTCAAGAAGGTCAGGCTCGAAATCGCGGTGAACGAGGAATATGCCGAGAGGACCGTCGAGGCCATCATTGAAGGGGCCCGAACCGGACAAATCGGCGACGGGAAGATATTTGTATTGGACTTGTCCGAGTGCATCCGCATCCGCACGGGTGAACGCGGTAAGGATGCGATCGGGTAGCACGTTTCGTGCCGGGTCATACGCAGGTACGTTGCGTTTTTCAGTAGCCATCGTTGTCCGTGCTCGCTATCGGGCACGTGGCGAGGGCCTCGTCCTGCAGGGCGAGGCTCGTTTTTGAACGGGCGCAAGACTACACAATTGTAGTGCGACAACCCCTGTAAACTACAAAAGTGTAGATTTTCTGGTTCGCCTTCATCGCCACCACTTCTCTGTAACCAACTATTGCAGCAATGGTTACGGTTGTTTTGGGCCGATATGGCTGGGTTGGCACGGTCCTTGCGTATGTCTCAGACAACGATGGCCTAAATAGCGTGGCAGTTCAAGCTACGGACAACGATGGAGTACAACGTGATGCTGAAGGTGAAGCGACGCAGTTTGCGTCCAGGCTGGTCTTTTGTCGCGTTGCTGGTGTGCAGTTCGACTGCCATGGCGGCTGAGGGGAAACCTATCGACTCAGGGACTACGGCGTGGATGCTGACGTCAACGGCGCTCGTCCTGCTCATGGTGCCGGGCTTGGCGATGTTCTACGGGGGGTTGGTTCGGACCAAGAACGTTCTGGGTACCATGATGCACAGCTTTGCGGCAATGGCGCTGATCGGCGTTCTGTGGGTTGTCTGTGGTTATGCGATGTGTTTCGGGGCCAGTCGTGGCTGGTGTGGCTGGGACTGGAACTATGTGTGTTTGCGCGGTCTCGATCATGGGGAAGGCGCTTTCTATCCGATCGAGGTCAACGGAACGGTGATGTATATTCCGGCCCTGGTCTTCGCGATGTTCCAGGGCAAGTTTGCGATCATTACACCGGCTCTGATCGCCGGCGCATTTGCCGAGCGGGTCCGGTTCCGTGGCTACTGCATTTTCATTGGTTTGTGGATACTGCTTATTTACAGTCCCCTGGCCCACTGGATCTGGGGCGGTGGCTTCTTGACGGGCAAGGCGATTGATTTTGCCGGTGGCACGGTGATTCACATTTCGGCCGGGGTCGCGGGCTTGGTAGCGGCGCTGTATCTGGGGAGACGCCGTGGGTATCCGCAGAACCCGATGTCGCCGAATAACCTGGTGATGAGTTTGATGGGGGCTGGTTTGCTGTGGGTAGGGTGGTTCGGATTCAACGCCGGCAGTTCGGTATCGAGCGGACTGGTTACTGCCCAGGCTTTGACGGTGACCCAGACCGCGGCGGCGGCTGGGGCGCTGACGTGGATGATTTTGGAAGGAGTGCTGCATCACAAGGCCACCTCTCTGGGGCTGGTCTCGGGGATATTGGCTGGCTTGGTGGCGATCACCCCGGCGGCCGGCAGCGTGGAGCCGACCGGTGCGCTTATCCTGGGTATCGCGGCGTCGGTGATTTGCTACGGAGCCATCAACCTCAAGGGCAGGCTTGGCTATGATGATTCGCTCGATGTGTTCGGCATCCACGGAACGGCCGGCATTGTCGGTGCGATTGGCCTTGCCTTTCTTCTCCGGGAAGTTCCGGCCCATGGCTTTGCGACACAACTGTGGTACCAGATCGAGGGCGTGGTGGTGAGCATCGGCTATTCGCTCGTGGGCACCCTGCTGATTTGTGTGTTCGTGGAGAAGGTGTTTGGCTTCCGGATGAAGAAAGAGGATGAAATGGCCGGCATGGATCACAGCCTGCACAGTGAGCATGGCTACGGACTGTTAAATCCGAACTGAGTCGACCGTTCATGAAATGGGGTTCACGCGACAGAGCATGGCGACAAGGATAGCTTAATGAAGTTGGTAACTGCCATCATTCAACCGGACAAACTGGACGAGGTTCGCGAAGCGCTGATCAAGGCTCAGATCTATCGGATCACCGTCAGTCGATGCACGGGCCGCGGGCGCGCGGAGGAGACGGATCTGTACCGAGGCCACGAGGTCGCGCCGGCTCTCATCACCAAGATACGGTTGGATATTGCCTGTAATGACGAGTTTGCGGAAACGGCTGTCAAGGCCATCGTAAAGGCGGCCAAGCATGGGAAAGGGGTCATTGGCGACGGCAAGATCTTCGTGACACCCCTGGAAGAATGCATTCGCATTCGCACGGAGGAACGAGGCGGAAAGGCCATCTAGCCGAGGATTGAATACAAACACCCAGTGCCACCTGAAGTCGAGAAGCAACATTCAGGGGCAAACTGACAAGGAACCCGTAACGTTGTTTTGGAAGGTAGAAAGAGATGACACCGAAAGAGTTCCTTGAGTTTGCCAGGAAACATGGGGCCCGGATGATGGACCTCAAGTCCGTGGACATGCTCGGCGTGTGGCAGCACGGCTCATATCCCATCGAGACGATCGACGAGAGCGTCTTCAAGGAGTTAGGGTTCGACGGCTCGTCGATTCGGGCAAGCCGCTGGACAGGAACGTCCGTGAGCTCCAGGGTGCCGGGCGGTTTCGAGTCTGTAGGAGGCTTTGGCTGCACATCATTGTGCAGTTGGCATTGGGTTGTGGGTGAGGCTTGCTTGCCGCCGGTGGATTCTGCTGGGGAAAAGCCGAACGGCGTAAGCCTCACCCCTGTTTCACGTGAGCCGGGAGCTTGGGAGCGGCCTACGTTGCCGGGGAGCTTCAAGCCACGTACGCCCGGCCGCTTTCCCTGGAACTGGCAGGTTGACATGGATGGTACACAGGCATAGCATGAGCGCCAAACCCAATGCTGGAGCAGGCACAACATCTCGTCGGTTTCTCTGTGCGTGTCCTCCTTCTTAGCTCGGCTGGTGCAACTGAAAGGCGTGCCCGCCGTGCTATGTGGTGGCGGGTGAGGATCATATCTTTGTCTGACTGAAGAGAACATGTTTGCTGATAATTGAGGAGTCTGAGATGTCTACCGATATAACGGGGGTATTTGGTCGTAACACGTTCAACGAGGCCACCATGCGCGAGCGCCTGCCCAAGAACGTGTTCAGGTCGCTCAAGAGAACTTTCAATGGCGAGCAGCCCCTCGATCGGGCGACCGCCGATGTGATTGCCAACGCCATGAAGGATTGGGCCATTGAGAAGGGGGCTACCCATTTCTGTCACTGGTTCCAGCCGATGACGGGCCTGACGGCCGAGAAGCACGACGCGTTCATCTCGCCGACGACCGACGGGCGGACTACCATGGAATTCAGCGGCAAGGAACTGACGCAGGGCGAGCCCGATGCCTCTTCCTTTCCCTCCGGCGGCCTCCGTGCGACGTTCGAGGCACGTGGCTATACCGCGTGGGACTGCACCTCTCCGGTTTTCGTCAAAGAGGACGGCACAAACATCACCCTGTATATCCCCAGTGCCTTCTGCTCGTACACCGGCGAGGCACTGGACAAAAAGACGCCTCTGCTGCGTTCGATGGACGCCTTGAACAAGCAGGCGGTGCGCGTGCTGAGGGCCTTGGGCAATGTGACCGTCAGTCACGTGACTGCCACCATGGGGCCCGAGCAGGAATACTTCCTGATCGACCAGTCTTTCTATACCAAACGCCTGGACCTGGTCCTGGCCGGAAGGACGCTCTTCGGGGCCAAGCCGCCGCGCGGCCAGGAGTTGGAAGACCACTATTTCGGCTCTCTTCACGAGCGCGTCGCGACCTTTATGAGCGACGCTAACCACGAACTGTGGAAGCTGGGCGTAACCGCCAAGACGCAACACAACGAGGTGGCGCCGGCCCAGTACGAACTGGCCCCCGTCTTCTCGACCGTCAACGTAGCCGCCGACCACAACCAGTTGACGATGGACACCCTGCAGAAGGTGGCGCGACGACATGGCTTCGTGTGCCTGCTGCACGAGAAGCCCTTTGCCGGCGTGAACGGCTCGGGCAAGCACAACAACTGGAGCATGGTCACCGACGACGGCGTCAATCTGCTCGACCCGGGTGACACTCCCCATCACAATATGGTCTTCATGGTGATGCTCTGTGCCGTTGTCCGTGCGGTGGATAAGCACGCCACGCTCCTTCGGGCCAGCGTCGCGAACGCCGGCAACGAGCATCGTCTGGGCACCAACGAAGCCCCGCCGGCCCTTGTGTCGAT
>CAYNQP010000162.1:0-7815 GCA_964399325.1 uncultured Pirellulales bacterium | reverse complement strand
AGGGAGTATTGACCTGTGAATCAGATTGCTGTGGGGAACCTAATCATTCATTCCCCGTTTTGCGGGCCGAGCCGCGGGACTGTGAGAGCAGCCTCTGTTCATCTCTTTCCAGAGAGAGACTGCCATGAGAAAGAGACATGCCATCTGAACCGCAAGGTCGAATCATCGTTTTCGTCACCAGGCGGATTCGTAGGACTTGGCACGATGAGCAATGGTTCTTTCCCGTGGTTGATATCGCCGGCGCGCTGGACCGACGGCCCCAATCCGCGCGACTATTGGTGTAGGACGAAGCGCCGCAAGGAAGAATCATTCGGCGTTGAGATGTCGACAGACTGTCGACATCTGAAGCTAATCTCAGCCGATGGCAAGATTTACCAAACAGAAGTCGTCAACGCCGAAGCCACCTTCGACCTCATTCAGTCTACTCCCAGCCGCAAGGCCGAACCGTTCAATCGCTGGCTCGCCCCGGCAGGAATTGGATGGAAGGAATCTCTTGGGCGTCCAGGTAATGCCCCCCCGGCCTCCTGTCAGAGAGGCGAGGATACGATAGATGTCGCTGCTGTCAACGCGTCTGGAGTCAATACGTCAACAGAAGCCGATCATGTACAACCTCGTCCTCCAGTGAAAGCCCGTTCATCTGAAACCTCTTGAGCATTGACCGCCCACAATCGAGGAGCACCTCCCGCTCGAACAGGCCTTCGGCAGGTGGCAACGCACACTTGAGCTTTCCCGACCGTTTCGAACCGTCTATGCTCAGGACTACAAACACGCCACGGGACTTGCAGTCGTCGATCACTTTGAACAAATCTTCGAGGCTAAACGATTGCGCTCCATACAATATTGACTGAGTGTGACTGTAAGGAGGATCGCAATATACGAGATCACCCTTCTTCGCCCGGTTCATCGTTTCGTGGTACTCTGCCTGGACAAACGTCACTCCTTCGACACGCAGATGCCATTCATCGACCCTTTTTGAGAAGGCCGCAGGCGAAATCGGTTTGTGGATACCGCACGGGGTAGACATGTGGCCGTCCGCCTGGCGGAATCGGACCACGCCTCCGTAGCATGAGCGGCAAAGGAACAGGAGATCGGGAGCATTGGGGCTTGAATTGTACGACGCCTTGACTGCCTCGTAGGCGGCCTTCTCGTTCCGGCCCATCATAAAGTGCCAGCGCTCTTCATACCACTCCTTCAGTCTGGCGGGATGTCCCGCGAGCGTCTGCCAGATCTCTATCAAGGGTGCAAAGCAATCAGCCCCAACCGAGCCTTTCCTGGCGAGCGTGGCCAGGACCGCCCCACTGCCGAGGAAAGGTTCATAGTATGTGTTGAACTCATCCGGAAAGAACGACACGATCTTTCGCGCGAACCGCTGTTTGTTCCCGATCCACTTCAAGAGTTGCGTCTTGGGAGGTTTCGCCATCTCTCGAATGAGACCCGGATCGTCAAAAAGAAGCGTCTGCATGCCAATTCATCCCTTTGCATTTCTGCGAGCTACAGCCGAGTATGCGGAAGACAGCCCTCCAGGCTGAGCAGCCAACCGATCATTATCACTCTTATACGAAGACAGTCAATGAACCACTGCCGAAAAAGCCAAGGCAAAGCCCTCTGGTATTCCATTTTGGAATATTCGTCAGGTCCAATTAGACTGCCGTGTATGCAAAAAACCATCTACAGTGGTGAGCACAGCGAGTTGCTCAAGCTCTTGCGTGAGACGAGGAAGCGGGCGGGACTGAGTCAATCAGGACTTGCCCAACGCTTGGGACGAAGTCAGTCCTTTGTCAGCAAATACGAGACAGGTCAATTACGCCTCGATCTGGTTGAGCTACGATCAGTCTGTCACGCACTCGACACATCATTGTTAGCGTTCATACGAGAATTCGAGAAGCGAATCGCATGACGCCCGACCAAAGATTCCTCAATCTGCCGAAGGATTTCTGGGCTAATGTACGTCTTGTCAGCCAAGAGGTCGGGTACACGGTCAGACGACAGGAGAAGATCAAGATTCCTTCTTTTGACGAGATCAAGAATGCCTTTGCGAAGATATCGCTTGATTCGCACCATCTGATCAATGACACAGCCAGCGCAACAGTATGTGGAAGCTTGCTCCGCGACTACTTCACACACAGAGCGGATGTGCTGCACAAGAGTGTGGAGCCGCTGTTGATGACAGCCGAGCAAGCACAAAATGTCTTTGAGAAGCTGCGCAAGAAACTGCGACCAAAGTGCCCGATCCCGCTGAACAAACAAAGCGATGAGAAGAAAGCCCCGGCGTTCTTCACCGGCATCATCAATATGCTAATCGAGGCAAACGCCAAAGAAGCCACGTGTGACTATGATCCGCGTGTGCTTACCACCGTCACACGCGATGGGAGACCCCTCAGGACGCTCGCGAGACGGATCGACGGCGCCTTCCCATCCGCTATTGACCCGGTGGCTGTATGGGAAATCAAAGAATACTACTATACGACGACCTTCGGCAGCCGCGTGGCCGACGGGGTCTATGAGAGCCTTCTTGATGGTATGGAACTTGCCGAGTTGCGCGCAACAGAGGGCATTGACGTCAAACACTACCTTATGGTGGATGCGCATTATACCTGGTGGGACTGCGGTCGTTCGTATCTTTGCCGAATTGTTGACATGCTACACATGGGATACGTGGACGAAGTACTATTCGGCCGAGAGGTAATCACGCGCCTGCCCCAACTGGTCCGCGAGTGGATCTCCGCAACCAAGAAGCAAGGCCGTCCACTACGACAATCATGACACGGTCGCAATACTTGTGTCGTCATCGCGCTGGCTCTCTCTTCAATGGCATTAGGCAACCTTGGTTGGCGTTTCCGGATCTCCGGGCCGGGCTTGTGCGGGCGGAAACGCTCGGGTGCGCGGTGCGGCTATCTGACCTGCAGGGTGCTGGGGGCTTGGAATTGCATTTTGACGTTGCGGGTGGAGACGTCCATTTCGATCTCGTTGACTAAGGCGCCGTTGAAGTAGCAGGGCTGGTCGGCGTCGCCGGTGACGCGGACGAGGCCGCGGGCGTGGTCGTAGATGAGCGTGCTGCCGGCGAAGTCCTGGGTTTCGTCCTCGTAGGTGATGCCGCGCGAGGCGGTCAACGTGGCCAGCTCGGTTTGGCCGTCGGGGGTCTGCTTGAGCAGGACCTCGATGTGTCCGGCGTCGGCGTTGACGGCCGGGCCGTAGGCGCCGTCGGCGAGGATGGGGATGTAGCCCAACTGGATACGCCCGGCGGACTCGGCGACGATCCGCTGGGTGGACGCGGAGTACGTCAGCCGGTCGAAGTTGCTCATGAGGGCGTAGCATGGCTGGCGCAGGCTGAATGCGTTCGGGTCGACCTCCGGGCCCGCTTCGACGGCCTCGGCGTTGTGAATGCTGATCGTGCCGGGGCCGGTCACGAGGAAGTTCTTGCCGACGACGTCGTAGTCGAGACGCGAGCCGTCGAGCTTGACCCAGCCGACGAGTTCGTCGCAGGCGTAGCGCAAGCCGCGGACCGAGACCGGGCCGCCTTCGGCTGTCATGTGGCGCAGCGTGATCTGCCCCTCGGTGGCGTTGGGGTCCTCGACGAGGTCCAGCGTGAGCCTCGGCGCCGCCAGCGCGTATTTGTAGCTTAGAAACGCAACATCTTGCGTCTCGGCCGCCTGCCGCAACGTCACGACGCAGTCGCCGTCGAGCCGGATCTGGTCCGTGGCGGCCAGAAACGTGACGGCCTCCTGCGCGGTAATAGTCACGGGCATCAGCTCGCCCTGGGCGTCGCGGGCCGTCAGGTCGTTCGGGTCAAGGGTGAAGTCGATTTGCACGGGCCCGGCCAGTGCGACGTCGGATGTCACGGCGTCGACGTCGATCCGCTCGGCGCGCACGGTCTGGTGGTTTGGATCGACCGCGGCCGGCGCCGGCCCTTCCGCGACCGCCGTCAGATCGTTTGGCTCCGGCGCGTCGGTCCCGATGCCCTTGGGCCCGACCACGAATCCGCCGTCGCAGGTCACGATGATGTCGAAGGAAGACTCCGACAGCGAACTGAAGGCGAGAAACCGCGACGGCTTCGTGTCGAGGGCTTTGGGGCCCGGATAGGGGACAACTTCCGGCTCGTTCGGCTCCGCCACCGGGGCCGCGGCGGCTGGGGTCTCATCGAGCGGCGCTGCGTTGTCGTCGGACCAGAGGATATTGTTGATCGCCAGTCGCTGCCGGGCCACGACGATCTGCTCGGGCGTCTCGATCCGCACGTTCTTCCAGAAGACGCATTCGTAATAGGGCGCCGCTCCATCGATCGGCGCGCCGCCGGCATCGAGGGCAACGGCGTTCGCATCGGCCGGCGGGGCCGATTCGGCGCTGGGCGTCTTTCCGCGTCCGGTCACATTCGACAGCGACCCGATCTCAGCGCTGCGCAGGCGCAGGCTTTCGAGGTCATTGATCCGAAACAGTTCCAGGCGGTTGCGGCCCTCGTCGTAGACCAGCTCCATGCCGCGCCCGACGAGTTGGGCGCTGCGCGAGACGAACTTGACCGAACCGATGGTCGAGAAGAGCGACCGCTCGGCAATGAACGCGACGTCGTCAAGATAGATGAAGACCTCCTTCGGGTCGTTCGGATCGTTCGGGACGATATGGATGACCACGTTGCCCGAGAACATCGCATTATCGGGAACGGGCCGGCCGAACGCCGTCTCGCACTGGACCTGCCCTTGATCAGCCGTGATGTCACAGCGAAACTGCGGCATGAACAGCGAATAGTAGGGCTTGGTGATCTTCCACTGGTCCCCTTCCTTGTGGAGGAGCGTATCGAATCCGAACTTTCGGTCGACGCCCCCTCCTTCTCGGGTATGGATGAACTCCGTCTGCTCGACGGCTCCCACCTGGGCGCCGCCGATCCTGGGTGTGTTGCCATCGAACAAGCTCGCGCTGTCGGCCGGTAGCGCATTGGGGAACGGCTCCCCCACCCCCAGATCGATGCGCGCAATCCCACCCCACCGCGTGTAGGCCAAGTACACGAGAAACAGGATCCCCAGGGCCACCAGCCCAATCGCGAGTTTCCTTCCGTTCAGACTCATAAAGAATGCCAGGGCCGCTACGGCAGATACCGCTCCATGAGCGTCTGCCACCGGCCGGAGTTCTTCAAGATATGCTCGATCACCTCGCGCACGGCGCCTCGCCCCCCAGGGCAGATTGTGACATAGTCGGCATGCTCCTTGACCTCATCGACCGCGTTCGCCACGGCCACCGCGAAGCCCACGAACCGCATCACCGGCAGGTCCGGCAGATCGTCGCCGACATAGGCCGCATTCTCCGCTTTCAGATTCAACTCATGGAGAAGCTGCTCAAGGGCCGGCAATTTGAAATGGCAATCCTGAAGCACATAGGGGATCTGAAGCTCGTCGGCGCGCCACTGCGTGGATGCCGAATAGCGTCCACTGAGCAGGGCCACCTTCAGGCCGGCCCGCTGCCACATGCGAATGCCGTGCCCGTCCAAGGTGTGAAAGCTCTTGCTCTCGGCGCCGTCGCTGTGAATGACGAGACAGCCGTCGGTCAGCACGCCGTCCACGTCAAGGACCAGCAACTCAATGGCATCGAGCATTCGTTTCGGTTCGTCCGTCATGCTTTGACTCGTTTCAAATAGGTCCTATTGGACCCATGGGACCTATGTTCCTCGCGCCGCGCGAGGCCGGCTTGCGAGTGTCACCCCACCACCTTGATCGTCACGATGTCCTGCACGTCGATCAGGCCCACCGGCCGATCCTCGGCGTCCACAACGGGCAACTCATCGATACGGTACTTGTGGAAAATAGCGGTCGCTTCAGCCGCCAGCGCATCGGCCCGAATTCTCTTGCAGCCGGCCGTCATGATCCTGCCGGCCTTGTGGCCGAAAGCCGCGGTGCCGCGCTGGGTGAGCAACCGTCGTACGTCGGCATCCGTGATAATGCCGGCCAGCTTGCCGGCGTCATCGACAATCATCACCGCCCCATGTCGCTTCACGTCACTGGTCCTGGCCAACATTTGTTCGAGGGTGTCGCCGAGACCTGCGATGGGCAGCTTCTCACCCGGACGAAACATCATCGACTGCTCGACCGTCATCAACTTCGTGCCGAGCGACCCGCCCGGATGGAATCGAACGTAGTCGTCCACACTGAAGTTGCGGGCTTTCATCACCGTGAAGGCCAGCGCGTCGCCGATGGCAAGCATGCACGTCGTGGAGACGCTCGGCGCCACACCCAACGGGCAGACCTCGTTGACCTTGCCCATGCACAAAACAATATCACTGTATCGGCCCAGCGTCG
Organism: uncultured Pirellulales bacterium; assembly: GCA_964399325.1. Classification (GTDB taxonomy): domain Bacteria; phylum Planctomycetota; class Phycisphaerae; order Sedimentisphaerales; family Anaerobacaceae; genus JAFGLV01. The sequence goes on along the minus strand of CAYNQP010000162.1, from coordinate 1,537 downwards.
AGTCGTCATCGCTGGTAATCGCGATCAGCGGAATCTCGAGTTGCTTGACCAGGTTGATCAGCCGGATAATCTCGTCGGTCTCGCCGCCGTAGCTCAGGACCATCACGACATCATCCTTCCGCAGCCGGCCCAGATCCCCATGCACGGCCTCGACCGGATGGAGAAAGTGACTCGGCGTACCCGTCGAGGCCAGCGTGGCGCTGATCTTGCGGCCGATGATGCCGGCCTTGCCGATCCCGCTGACAATGCAGGAGCCGGTGCAGCAATAGACCATCTCTGCCGCTTGCGCGAACACCTCATCGACAATCGGCGCCATCGCAGTGATGGCCTCGGCTTCGGCGCAGATCACGCGGCGAGCATAATCAAGATCGAATTCCACGGCGTTTGGCATTCCTTTCGGCTTCGCGGCGCGACACATCGGCGGCAGGGCTCTTACCACGCAAGTAAGCCTTTGCGCGCTATCTTTTTACGCTCCCCCCCCCTCCAGGTCAAGGCCAAAGCCCCCGCAGGGTAGCCGCAGACACGAGACGCCCACGGTCTGTCATCCTGAACGGAGCGTAGCGCAGAGAAGAACCTGGCCGGTGAGGGCGACGGGAGACGCCGATTCGAGTCAGGCCGGACGGTGCTCCAGTCTTACCTCACAGCTTCGCTCATTGTAGCAGATCAACTGGCGTTCTTCGCCTGAACAGTCGGTGGAGGAATGAATGATAATGCGCTTCTCCGTGGCCTGCTCGATTTGGGCGATGGCCGCCCGCTTTTCGTTTTGCAGATAGTCCGCCACCTCCGGCGACACGGACAGCTCGATCCGTCGGATATGGTCCTCCGATACGGCCAGATTCAGCAAGCGGATAATCTCCAGCGCCAGTGATTCGTGGCTCTTGACGAAGCCGGTGCCGGCACAGTGAAGGCAGGCCAAGTACGTGCTCAGGTGCAACGAAGGACGCATGCGTTGACGCGTCATCTCGATAATGCCGAAGCCGCTAATCCTCAGGACTCGACAGCGGGCCCGGTCGGGCTTGATGGCGTTACGAAAACACCGCTCGACCTCCTTACGATGCTTCGGATTTCGCATGTCGATGAAGTCGCAGACGATCAAACCGCCGAGGTCGCGGAGTCTGAGCTGCCGAGCGATCTCGACCGCGGCCTCCATGTTGGTCTCGTAGGAGGTCTCTTCGGCGTTCTTCTGCTTGCGATTGCGTCCGCTGTTGACGTCGATCGACACGAGCGCCTCGGTCTGCTCGATGACAATCGAACCACCGCCGCGCAGCTCGACCGACCGCGACTGGACTTTGGCAATCTCGGTCTCGATCTGGTGCTTGTGGAACAGGGGAATCTTGCCGTCGTAATACGTCACCTTGGGTTTCAGCCGCGGCATCGCGATCGCAAGGAAATCCTTGATCTTGCGGACGGTCATTTCCGAGTCGCAGATGATCTTGGTGACCTTGCTGTTATAGACGTCGCGGAGCGCCCGGATAACCAGGTCCGATTCCTGGAAAATTTCGGTGGGAGCTTTTTCGCTGTCGATCCGTTTCTGGAT
>CAYNQP010000161.1:0-7821 GCA_964399325.1 uncultured Pirellulales bacterium | reverse complement strand
GGTCAAGGACCTCGGCATAGGCGAGATGCCCGCGAAGAAGCTGGGCCTGCAAGCGAAGTAGGGGACGACTCCGTTCGTAGTGCGCTCGGTAGGGCATTTGTAGGGGCGGGCCCCCGTGCCCGCCCAGGGCAACCACAGGGGGTTGCCCCTACAGCGTCACTACGAACACTGACAGAGGCATGATGATGGCCGAAAAGAACGCAGCCAAGAACGGGGCTGATTCAGCGAACGCCGCACCGGAACAGACGGAACTGCGGGGCGGGACCTATGAGATTCTTCGTACGCGCCTGACGAACCACGGCAAGGAGCTTCGCTCCCGGCTCGGCAAGCTCAATGCAGCTCGCAAGCAGGTCTTCGGCGCCGTCGAGAGCAAGCTGCTGTCCAGCGAGCGGATCTCGACGGACAACAACTGCGTGCCCAGGGACATGGTTCCGATCGGGGACAAGTTCATCTTCGGGTACAACGTCTTCGTCGGCCTCCGCGCCGAGACCGTGCTCGAAGATATCTTCGCCGTCTATCAGTGGAAAGACGGTACGTTCGCATCGCGCCCGCTGGATCTGATCCGCAGCGCCGAATTCGAGGGGGACTTAAAGAATCTCTATCGGTACTACCGGCGTACGGCGTTCGCGAAGTTCTCGGTGATCGGGCCTCACCTGTTCATGGTCTTCCGCGTGGGCCGCGATGCCACGGACATCAAGACGTTCAAATGGCTCATGCGCAACGGCTCACTGGATTACCTGGGCAACCGCAGCGACCACGAGTACGTTTTCCCACCGCAGCACGAGTTCGAGTGGCAGCGGGTCACGCAGGACATGATTCGGCAGGGCAAGAACCCTCACATTTCCATCGAGGACCGTGTCTTCGTCGAGACCATCGGCGGCGATCTGACCATCAAGATCGAGGACAACACCGAAACGGGTGAGGGCATCTACTCGGAGCCGGTCGACAACCCGGACCAGACGCTCAGTGACGCCGAGATACACTATGCCGCTATCGGCAACGTCATCGTCCTGAAGGTCCGGCCTTACGAAGAGACGCGGTTCCGCTACATCGTCTACAACGAGAAGACCCGGACCGCCATCCGCATCGACGCGATTGAGCAGGCCTGCATCCTGCTGCCCGAAGACCACGGATTCGTGTTCCCCAAGGGCTACTACCTCAAGACGGGCGAGTTGAAGCAGTTCGAGACCCAGATGGAGGATATGGTCTTCGAGAAGCGCCAGGATTCTCCCAACGGCGAGGACTACCTCTACGTCTTCCACAACCGCGACAGCGGCGTCTACGTCCTCTTTTCGTACAACATCATCGAGCAGAAGATCAGCACGCCGGTCGTCTGCAATGGCTATTCACTCTTCGAAGACGGTACGCTGATTTACTTCCGGGCCAACGACGAAGCCAAGAAGCATCACGCGATACAGATCTGGCAGACGCCGTACTACGGGCCTGACTTCGTCATTCCCGTCAAGACCGAGTCGCAGCTCTACAAGATCGGCAACAAGGATATTGTGCGGTGCATGGCCGAGTGTACGGAGATTATTACGCTGCTTGGGCAGGAGGAGACTTACGTCAATCTCTACCTGGATATCGCCCGCAAAGCGGAGGAAGTCCAGGATGCCTACTTCTGGATCGATTCGACCGAGATGTTCGACTTAGCCGAGCCGCTGGGGGCCATCCGAGAGGCGGCACGGGCCGCGGTGGATGAGTACGAGAAGGTCGTTCGTACCAAGGAGAACACGCGGGCCGAGATTGGCGAGGTTACCCGGCAGGTCCGCGACATCGTGAAGGCCATCGACTACGGCGGACTGGACGAGATACACGAGTTCGTCGAGCGCCTGGCCCAGCTTCGCTCGATGCGCGGGCAAGTCATCTCATTGCGGGACCTGCGCTATGCCGATACGGAGATGATTGCATCGCTCGAAAGTGAGGTCGCCGAGCACACCGACAAGCTCTCGCACTTTTGCGTGGAGTTCCTGCTCAAGGCCGAATCGCTTGATCCCTACCGCCAAAAGGCCCAAGGCTACGGGCGTCAAGTGCCCCAACTGGCGAAGGTGGCCGACGCCAAGCAGTTGCAGCAGCAGGTGGCCGAGACGGCCTCCGACCTGGAGATGCTCACTGAGATCGTCAGCAATCTCAAGATCGAAGACGCGACGCAAACCATTGCCATCATCGACAACATTTCCCTCGTGTATGCCGAAGTGAATCAGGTCAAGTCGGCCCTGAAGAACAAGCTCAAAGAAATCGGCCGCGTCGAAGGGCAGGCGGAGTTCAGCTCTCAGTTCAAGCTCATCGATCAGTCGGTGGTCAATTACCTTGACGTGTGCGACACACCCGCCAAGTGCGACGAGTATCTCACCAAGGTAATGGTCCAGATCGAGAACCTGGAGAGCCGCTTCGCCGATTTCGAGGAGTTCGTCGTTCAACTCGCCGACAAGCGTGAGGAACTGTACAACGCCTTCAGCTCCCGCAAGGTCCAGCTTGTCGCGGAGCGCAACCAGCGGGCGTCCGCGCTGATGGCCTCGGCCGAGCGCATTCTCAAGGGCATCGAGAACCGCGTTCGTAATTTCAGCGACATCAACCAGATCAATGGCTACTTCGCGTCCGACCTGATGATCGACCGGATTCGCCAGACCATCGAGCAACTGAAAGAGTTGGGCGATACGGTCAAGGCCCAGGATGCCGAGAGCCGGCTCAAGACCATTCATCAGGACGCCGTTCGGCAGCTCAAAGACAGGCAGGCCCTCTATGAAGACGGCGAGAATGTCATCCGCCTGGGCGAACACAAGTTCGCGGTCAACCGGCAGGCGCTCGAAGGCACGATCGTCCGCAAGGACGGGCGGCTGTTCTTCCATCTGACCGGCACCGGGTTCTTCGAGACTATCGAAGACGAGCAACTGGAACAGACGAAGGACGTCTGGGACCTTGACCTGCTCTCCGAGTCGCCCAGCGTATACCGAGGCGAATATCTTGCTTTCAAAATGCTTGAAAACCTGCGCGCCGGTGCGCCGGTAGGGGCGGCCCCCCGTGGCCGCCCTGGGCAGGCCCCTGTGCCTGCCCCTACGATCTCGGATGTACAGGTGTTCATGGGCCCGCGCTACAGCGAGGGCTACGTCAAAGGCGTCCACGATCGGGACGCCGCCGGCATCCTCGAAGCCTTGATCCAATTGGAGTCTGCGATAGGTCTCTTGCGCTACGGCGCCGGTGCCCGCGCGCTGGCCACGGTGTTCTGGTATGCGGGCAATGACGAGCAGGAAGACCGAGCGGCGCTGGCGGCGAAGATCTCAGGCATGGGCCGGATCAACAAGCTCTTCGGTCCCAGCCAGGCGGAAGGGGGCTACATTGATGAGATCAGAGAATGTCTTGTGACGTTTGTCGAAGAGACGGGGTTGTTCGATCCGGGTCTTGTTTCCGAAGCGGCCGAATATCTCTTCGGCCAACTCGCGGCTGAAGGTCGATTCGTAGTTAGCCAGATGGCGGTCGATCTGAAGGCCGGTTTCGAAAAACACCTGGAGAATTCCCATTTTGTCGACGAATTCGCGAAATCGAGGCATGCCCTGGTGGGCGACCCTGTCAGTTGTTTCAGGCTGATCCGAGACTGGGTGCGATCGTATCTGGCCGACGCGGAACCAACGGAGCGCGGCGAATACGCCGATGAGATAGCGACCTTACTGCTGCCGGAGACGGCCGAGAACAGAGAAGTAATCGCTGAGAGTGTCGAACGAGAACTCACAGGGCTCGTCGGCTCGCACGCCCTGATCGAGCAGGGCCGGTACCGGCTCAACTACTGTCACTTCATGGCCAGGCTCCGCCACCATGACCAGTGCATTGTCCCCAAGTTCACTCGGTATCTGGCGTGCAGGAACGAGCACGTGGAGCGCTACAGCCGGCAACTGCACCTTGACGAGTTCCAGCCGCACGTTCTCACGACGTTCGTCCGCAACCGGCTCATCGACAAAATCTACCTGCCGCTGATCGGCCAGAACCTCGCCAAGCAGATCGGCGCCGAAGGCGAGTCGAAACGAACCGACCGCCAGGGACTGTTGCTGCTCATCTCGCCGCCGGGCTACGGCAAGACCACGCTGATGGAATACGTCGCCAACCGGCTCGGCCTGACCTTCGTGAAGATCAACGGTCCGGCCGTCGGCAACCGGGTCACCTCGCTCGATCCGAACGAAGCGCCCAACGCCGCGGCACGAGAGGAACTGAGGAAGCTCAACCTCGCCTTTGAGATGGGCGACAATGTCATGATCTACGTCGATGACATCCAGCACACGAACCCTGAGTTTCTCCAGAAGTTCATCTCGCTGTGTGACGCCCAACGGCGCGTCGAAGGCGTCTATAAGGAGCAGACGAGGACGTACGATCTGCGCGGCAAGCGCGTGTGCGTCGTCATGGCGGGCAATCCATACACCGAGAGCGGCGAGCGCTTTCGCATACCCGACATGCTGGCCAACCGCGCCGATACCTACAACATCGGTGACATTGTAGGCGACAACTACGACCAGTTTGCCATGAGTTATATCGAGAACTGCCTCACGTCGAATCCGGTGTTGGAGAGACTGACCCGGCGCAGCCAGAACGACGCCTACGCCGTGATGACGATGGCCGAAGCGGAACAGCAGGAAGGGGTCGATTTCGAGCGCAACTACACGGTCGAGGAGATTCACGAGTATGTCGCTACGATGCAGAAGCTCTTCGTGGTCCGCGATGTCGTGCTGAGAGTCAACCAGGAGTACATCCGCTCGGCGGGTCAGGCCAAGGAATACCGGACGGAACCGCCATTCCTCCTCCAGGGTTCGTATCGCAACATGAACCGCATCGCCGGCCGCGTGTTGCCGATTATGAATGACCAAGAGCTGTGGACGCTGATCCACTCGACCTACGAGCAGGATGCGCAGACCCTCACCACCGGCGCCGAGCACAATCTGCTGAAGTTTCGCGAACTCACGGGCCGATTGACCGACGAGCAGGGCGGCCGCTGGGAAGAGATCAAGCGTACGTTTGGACGCAACGTTCTTCTGGGCGACGACACGGACGACAAGGTCGGCAAGATGATACGGCAGCTCAACGCCTTTGCGGCCGGACTCGACTCGATTAAGGATGTCCTGGCGCAAGGTGTTACGACCATGTCGCAAAGCCGATCCCCGGAACGCGCGCCGGGCGATGCCGACGGATTCAGAATCGCTGCCGATGACATCCTCGGCAAGATGGGGCAACTGATCGCCGAGATCAAGCGGCAGCGCACCGACGAGACCGAACGAGACAAGACGCAGCTTGCCGAGCAAACGAACAGCGATTCGCGCACGCTGGTGGCGGTCCTGGAAGAGCAATTCAAAGCCATGGAGACATGGCTGCTGCCGATGTCACACGGGGACAAGGAAAAGCGAAATCGGGTCATCGATCAACTGACGGAACGCTTCGAGATCATGGTGGGCGGCTACAACAAGCTGATTGACGTACTCAAGAGCAAGCGGGCCGATACCACCGCGCTGCCGCGCGGGAAGAAGACGCGGAAACCCCGTAGGGGCGAATGATTATTCGCCCTGATCTCAGATACGAGGTAACCGCAAGACCACGAGTCAGCACAATGGGACGCATCGAGCGATTGAAAACGGTCACGATGGCGAGGATCGAGGCTTTTCTGGCGTTGCTGGAAAGGCCTGAGATTGCTATCCCGCAACTGGTCAGGGAGATGGGCGACGGGGTCGCCGAGGCGGCCCGGGCCGAGGCCAAGGCGCTGACCGCCGTCAAGGCCGACCGTCGCAGACTCGATGCGGCCAGTGGTCGGGTCGAGCGCCTCCGCAAAGGCGCGACGCTCGCGGCGAAGGCCGACGAGCTCGATACGGCCCGGCAGGCGATAGCCGCACAGATCGAAGCCGAGCGCGAGGTCGAGACCTACCGCGCGAGCCTGGAAACCTCAGAGTCGGCCTACCAATCAGCAAGCCATGTGCGCGCACAGCTCCAAGAACAGCTCGATGAACTCAAAGTGCGCAAGCAAGATATCCTCGCCCGCGTGCGCCTCGTCCGGCAGCAAGAGGAGACGCAAAATGTTGCGTCTCTACCAGAGGGTGCGGCGGGCATCTTGGATGCGATTGTACGGATGGAGATGAAAGTCGAGGAGGAAGAGGCCCAGGCGGAAATACAGGATCAGATCAGGCAGACACTCGGTGCCGCGTTCCAACATGAACGCGTGGTCGAGATGGAGAACGATGCAGAGGTCAACCGCCGGCTTGAGGAACTGAGGAACAAGATCAAGTCGGATGCATAGGGCGAATGATTATTCGCCCCTATAGTCGTCCGGCTGTGTCGCGTCTTCGCGTCGTCGCAGATTCAGGCACCCCTGCAGGCGCATCCGGAAGAATGGACTGGCGAATCTCAGGATCATGTAGGGCAGATACAGTATGTACAGACACAGGCCGAGGATCGCCCCCACCATCATCGTCTGTAAGATCACCATTGAAAGCTCCGACGCAGACGGCCCTGACGAAAGGACCGACAGCATAACAGCGAAGGCGCCCAGCGTAGCAACCGTACTGCCGACAATCATCCATACCGCCAGCCACAGCATGAAGGCGACCGGGCGATAACGTCCTTGGCACAGCCGCGTGGTGGCCGCCGGCGCGAAGACCATGACTGTGCCCAGGAAGCCAAGAAGGACCAGGAAGATCGTCGTTTCTTCTGAAGACATCGTGCCGTATGAGAAGATGCTCATGCCGGTAACGACCATGAGCAGGACGAACGCGACAACGACGCGAACGACGCCGCGGCGTCCGAGCGCGGGGGCAACCAACCACAGCAACGTGACCCCAACGGTCAGCGACTGAAACAACAGATCGAACTGCAATGCAGACGAGGAATCCATGCTGACTGCCTTCTTGAACAGCAAGTACAGCAGGTTCACGATGGTCAGCGGGATGAGAATCAGCAGGATGCGGCGGTTGCGATTCGCCTTGAGCCCCACGAGCGCCACGATCAAGATCAACCACACGAACAGTCCCGGCACCGAGTAATACCAGTGCCACTTGTACAGCGACACCTGGCCTTCATGGGGTCCCATGTCGCCGAGGTCTGCCGACGGGACGATGCGGAGTTGTCCGGATGTGGTGGTGGGTACTCGCCACGAGTACGAACAGGTGCCGCCTCAGCCATATTCGAAGGTGCCGGTGGCTATAGCCGCTTCACCCTTGTACACCGTGAACGTTGCTCGCCTGTCGGCTGTCGTCGGCGGTGCGTGCTTCTCGTCACCGATCCCCAGCAGGCCATAGCTCATGACGAGCGTACGACCTTGAGGGTTGACCTTGACGATTTGCCGCAAAGGTCCGCCTGCCTTCAGCACGGCCGGTTTGTCTTGGGTTACCGTGATTGCCCCCAAACCTGCGAAACTCTGCGGTTGGCACGCATAGCTGCCGTTTAACTCGAACTGCAAAACGCGGTACCCTCCGACCGGCAGGGTGATGCTTCCGCTGAGGTTGCTCCACTCTTGGGTATGGCCGTCATTACTGCGCAGAACGAGGCGGGTGATATGCGTCCCCTCGATCTTCAGCTCGCCCTGTGCGGGCTCGACTTGATCCTGCGCCAAACCGACGGAGGCGGCGCTACCCAGAACCATCAGGCAATACACGAGCAGACGATACGCAGTTCTTCTCGGCGTCGGCAACGATCTCATGTCTATTCTCCTGTCCATGCGGCCTTTTCATGGAGGTAGACGCCCCAAAGCAGCCTATGTTACCGGAAAACGTATGAGAACGCCAGCACCAGGGGCGTCAATCCAGGGCAATCGCATGAAATCTGTCATGGGGATTTCTCATTGTTGTTGACCTTGAA
>CAYNQP010000160.1:0-7825 GCA_964399325.1 uncultured Pirellulales bacterium | reverse complement strand
GGTGAGATAGCCCGCCGTGGACGCCGTGACATCGACGCTCGCGAGCCGCCCCGGCTGCAGCGGCGAGGTGAACACCACCCCGTCTTCATCAGCTCCATTGTTGTCGTCGCCCGTGGCGCTCTGATTGGGTTGGCCATCCGTTTCGGCATCCACCCCTCGGCCCAGAAAGACCCCCGCGACGATCGTGTGTCGCGCGCCGTTGCGGGCCAGGAGTGTCGGGTAGGTCGGGTCCGGCGCGTCGCCGAAGTCCAGCGACGCGGTCGGTGTCGCCGTGCAGGCCGCGCAGGAGCTGCCGGCGCCGAGCCACGTGTACGGCCACGCGCCGTCGCTCTGATAGCCAATGTAGCACTCGCCGGTCGCCCGATCGCACCAGGCGCCCTTCACGGCGCCCTTGGGCAGACATTGGTGAATCGCCCAGCGGTAGACGCGGAAGTTGCGCCCGCGGATATCGATCGAGATCCATTCCGGATTGTACGCGTCAATCGTGATGTCCCGGTTGGGCTCGATGCTGGTGAATCCCTGCACGGTCCCGGTGCTGTGGAAATGCTCCGATGACATGTATATGGCTTCGTCTCCGGCCGTCGGCGCGTCGTCCGGCAGCGGCGGACGATCCAAGCCCAGCGCGGACCATGCCGGCGTGGCCCAGTTGAACCGCAGCTCGATATTCGTCGGGCCGATGGACGGTCCCGGCGTGATATATGCCTGGTACGCCAAGTCGCCTTTGCGCGCCGGGTCGTACGGGCCATTGTAGAACCACTGGCGGTAGGTGTCGGTGTCCGGATAGTAGTACCACGTGCCGCCGTTATAGCCGTGACCGTCGCCTTCGACCATCTCGCCGGCGGCATTCACCGCGATGCGATACCAGGAATCGGGATAGTAGTCCGGGTCTTCGATTTGTGCGGTCGCCGTGGCGCACAGCACGCTCGCAATCACCAACACCAAGCATACGAAGGACGGCTTCAGTTGCAGTCTGGTCATGAGTGAACTCCTGTAGCAAAGGTCCATTTCCAGCGCCGGAACGTCAATTGCACCGCGCGCACCTCCAACGGTGCGTACGCGGTGTCCGCGCCTGAATATTCCCTGCCATCGGCACGGATGCGGACCTACTTTGGGAAAAACTCCTCCGGTGGGGTGATGAGACTCCTGTGGCCCCCAATTTCGTTCAATTCAGGCAACACTTTATTTGTAAAAGCCCTCGCAGCGTGAGTTTTTTTTATTCGTTTCCAGCCAGAGACTTACATCGCTACGACGCCGGAAAAATCGCGCCTTTTTCGTCCAAACACGCAACACCCTCCTTTTATGGAGAGCGCCGTTGTGGCGCTGGGACTGCGACGTGCCGCCAGGCGAGTGGGGTAGGCCAGCGGCGCCGCGAAGTGGTTTCGCGACGCCCTGTGAGTCGGCCCATGGGCACGAAGTGCGGCTTGCCGCGAAAATGCAAGAATTGCGTTTACGCCGGCCCGATGCAGGATGGGCCGCGGACGCTGCTGATCTGCGCCAACACGCCCGAGGCGCCGGGTCAGATCGTCCGCATCCAGCCGGAAGGCGTCTGCCCCAACTTCTGCACGAGACGCTGCCCTCCGCGTGTCAAGGTCAAGAGGCTCGAACCTCCTGAGCCACCCAACGACGAGATTCGCTACATCCCTCTGACCCGCGGGCAGTTCGCCATCGTTGACGCCGCCGACTACGAGGAACTGGCCCAGTACAACTGGTTCGCCAACGGCAACGGGAAACTGGGTTTCTACGCGGCCCGGCGGCTGCCCGACGGCAAGCAGCAGTTCATGCACCGCGCCCTCATGGACCCACCGCCGGGGATGGTCGTCGATCACATCGACGGCAATCGTGCCAATAACCGCCGGACCAACCTACGCGTCTGCACCACGAAACAGAACGTCCGCAACTCACGGGCGGTCCCCGGGTCCAGTTCCCGCTTCAAAGGCGTCCACTTCGACAAGCAAACGGGCAAGTGGGTCGCGACGATCTGTTGTGACGGCAAGTCAATTTACCTCGGCTCCTTCAACGACGAAACCGAAGCCGCCCGAGCCTACGACCGCAAAGCCCGCCAGCTCTTCGGCGAGTTCGCCCGACTGAACTTCCCGGAGGATTGGCAGACGTAAGACATGAGGCCGGAAGGTGGCGTTCACCCCACCTGTTTCTCCGAGATCGTGCTTATTACGCTGGCTCAGATGGCCGATATGCATGATAGAGACGCGTGGGAGAATGAATTGAGATTCCGATAACTACTTCTGGCTTGGCCGGGGTCGTCGGGGCTCTCGTAAATATCCCGAACAAAACGGGTTAACGGCTTTCGCATTCTCCCGCAACCTGGTAGAATCATCCTGCCCAGGGATGGCCGGGGCCGATTCGTGTTGTTTTATTGGCGAAGGTGCCGATGGGAGAGACAAAAACAAGGGTCATTGATTTGTTCTGCGGCGCTGGTGGGAGCAGTTGGGGTGCGCGGGCAGCCGGTGCGGAGATTGCGGCCGCCTTCGATATGTGGCCCGTAGCCGAGTCTGTATACAGGGACAACTTCCCGGAAGTCCCGTTCTTCAGCGGGCGAATCGAAGATCACGACCCGCCGGTCATTCGGGAGCAAATCGGGAAGATTGATCTGATAATCGCCTCACCGGAGTGCACAAACCACAGCGTTGCCAAAGGAAACAAACCTCGCTGTGAGCAAAGCAGGGCCACAGCCTTGCAGGTTGTGAGGTTTGCAGAGACGTTTGAGCCTCGCTGGATCGTGATTGAGAATGTCGTCAGCATGAAGAACTGGCAGCGGTACAGCAAGTTCATCAAAAAGATCGAAGACCTTGGTTATCATACCTTGTCGCAAACACTGAATGCGGCCGATTTCGGTGTCGCACAAGCCAGGCGGCGTCTGTTCATACTGTGCGACCGCAAGCAAAAGCCCACGGCGGTGAAACTCCCCACGAGAAAGCAAAAAGTGGCCCGTGACATCATCGATGGAAACGGAACGTATTCTTATAGCCCTCTGCGGACGAGGCGACGTGCCGTCGCGACACTTGCGAGGGCCGATCGCGCTATCGCACAGGTAGGGGAGAATTCTCCGTTCCTGATCGTCTACTACGGTTCGGACCACGCCGGAGGCTGGCAGTCCCTCGATGTGCCCCTGCGCACGATAACCACCCTGGATCGCTTTGCCCTGGTGAAGCCAGGCGAGTCTGGGCACGTCATGCGCATGCTCCAACCCGAAGAACTCAAAGCAGCGATGGGATGGCCCAAGAGCTTCAAGATGCAACGAGGGACGAGACGCGATAAGATCAAGATGGCAGGCAATGCAGTCTGTCCGCCGGTCATGATGGCTATCATCAAAGACTTGCTGACAGATTGGCAACGCCGTTCCACCCTTTGTAGCGGCGGGGATCGCCGAGTTTGTGAAACGGCATCTCGCCGGAGGTAGAGACGGATGAAGAAGAAGTCTGCTCGTCGCGGTTCCGCAAGACTCCGGCCGAGAGCGCGAATCGTCCGCACGATCGGTCGGGACCTCATCAGCAATGAAGTGGTTGCCCTCGTCGAGCTGATCAAGAATGCCTATGATGCGGATGCAGCGAAGGTTCGCGTCGTTTTCGAAGATCCTCTTGAGCCGTCTCGGGGCGGTATTCTTATCGAGGACGATGGCGTAGGGATGACCCTTGCGACAATTCGGAAGGCGTGGTTTGAACCTGCGACCGTATCGAAGACCAAGAAGACCACAAGTGCTGCTGGGCGGCGGGTCACCGGCGAAAAGGGGATTGGGCGGTTCGCGACGGGTCGCATCGCGCAGGCCATGGAAATGGAATCTCTGGCCACAGGGAGAAGGAGACTGGTTCGTGTTCGGTTTGACTGGGGTCGCTTTGATGACGAGAGTTTGTACTTGGATCAAGTCCGATGCAGGTGGGAGGAGTCTCCCGCGGCGAAAGGACGCGGTCACGGAACGACTCTGCATCTCACCGGCCTGAATGATGTCTGGGATGCCGAATCATTCTCCCGTCTCCGCGGAGAGTTGTCGAAGCTCATTTCCCCCCACAAGGCCAACGGTGACTTCGAAATCGAAATGGTCCTTCCGGAGCGATTCAAGGACTACGCTGGAGTCATCACGCCTCCGCCCATTCTGGGCAGGCCGCATTACTGTCTTGCTGGTACCGTCGATGCCAAGGGAAGACTCAACGCGAGATACGATGGGCCGGATGGGGAGGAAGCAGTCTCAGTTACCGATAAGATACTTCTCAAAGGGCGCATTCCCGAATCGGGGCCATTCCATTTTGAGTTTCGCGTCTGGGACCGTGACAATTTGGACCCATTGGCCGACGAGTTGGGATCGACTGTGCGGAAGCTGCGCGCTGACCTCAATTCTGCGTGTGGTATCAGCATCTACAGGGATGACTTCCGGGTCCTTCTTGGAGACAATGACTGGCTTCGTCTCGACATTCGAAGAGTCCAGAACCCGACAATGCGCCTCAGCAACAACCAAGTTGTTGGTGCGGTCTTCATCACCGCAGATGGCAACAAGGGACTTCGCGATCAGACGAACAGAGAAGGGATAGTCAGCACTGCAGCCTTCGATGATTTCAAACAGGCGCTGGTCAGTGTTCTATCAAAGCTTGAGGTAAAGCGCGACACCTACCGTCGCGGTCAACGCCCGCAGAAACCGGGAATCGGCCTGTTTGAGGCATTGGACATTACGCCGTTGCGGGAGTATGTCGAGAAGCGATATCCAGACGATGCCGATCTCAAAGCATTTCTGGGTGAAAAGACAAAAGCCTTTGAACACGGGGTGGCCGAGGTTCAGCAGGTTCTGGCCAGATATCGCCGTCTGGCCACTCTGGGGCAGATAATTGACGTTGTCCTGCATGATGGTAGGACTCCGGTGGCTGCAATTTCGAATGAGGCTGTGCTGGCGAAACGCGACCTTGAGCATGCCGCAGGGAAGGCCGTCGACGCCCAAAGTCTTGGCAAACGGCTGTCTACCATCACTCAGCAGGCTGAGGTGCTGTCTATGCTCTTCAAGAGGCTTGCCCCGTTCAGCGGGAGAAAGCGTGGACGCCCGGTGGAGATAGCAATCGAGAAGATTCTCTCAGATGCATTTGCATTGTTCAGGAAGCGACTTGACGAACTGCACGCAGATGTGCGTCTCCCGACCACCAAGACAATGGTCACTGTCGATCAGGGAGAGATGCAGCAGATATTTGTAAATCTGCTGGACAACTCACTCTATTGGCTGGAGAAGGTCCCTCAGGATCACCCCAGCATTGCCGTCAAGGTGTCACCACGCCCGGGGGAACTGAGGATACTGTTTTCGGACAGTGGTCCTGGAGTGCCGGAAGATGTCCGCGACAGAATATTCGACCCCTATTTCTCGACCAAACCGGATGGGATCGGGTTAGGCCTGACGATTGCAGGAGAGACAGTGGCGGAATACGACGGGGCCCTGGAACTCGTGGCGGGTGGTCCCCTTGCAGGTGCAACATTCCGTGTGACTCTCCGAAGGCGCATAGGAGGAAGCCAAAATGCCTGAACAGGTCGATGTTCAAGACGGCGTGTGGAACGTTCTGCTCGTGGAGGACAACAAAACCGTTAGACGCCAAGTTCGCGAGTACTTGTCAGAGGAGTTGTTTGCTTCTCGTAGGCTGAGCATCAACGACATAGCTCATCTTGACCAAGCGTTGAACGTGGTCCACGAACGCAAGGCTGACCTCATCATCCTGGACGTCTATCGCGGTGCAGCTCAACAGGGCGGGGACCAGGCCGGCATTCAGATTCTCGATAGCATCAAACATTCCGGATTTGTACCCGTGGTAATCTATACGGCGCTTCCAGAAGGGCTTGAGGCTCACCAGAGCGCGTTCGTGAAGCTCATAGGCAAAGAGGCCGGAGGGCTTGAGAGATTGAAAGAGGCAATCGAAGATTTGTTCAGATTGCGCATACCGCAGGTGCACCGCGCCATCGTGAACCACATGGATCAGACGATGTGCGGCTACATGTGGGGGTTCGTCCAGGAACATTGGAGCGACTTCGAGCCGCTTGTCGAGAAGCCAGAATTTCTTCGTCTTGTCGTCCAGCGTCTCGCTCTGACCTTTGCACGAGAGGGAATCCATCAGATGACCTGTGAGGTCTATGGTGATCCTGCTGCCGGACAGCCAACCGGAGCCGATACCGTCCACCCCGGGGAATACTATATCAAACCTCCCCTAGGCCAGGACCCGATGCTCGGCGACATCCGACTGCGGCGGACTGATGGAGGCACCGAGTATCTTGTCGTTTTGTGGCCGACTTGCGACATGGTCTCGACCGGCGGTAGACCGCCGAAGGCCATATCGGTACTTTGTGCCGTGGCCTCTCGCGCAAAGGACACCGCCGAGATAACAGAATGGCTTGCTTCTCCCAGCAACAGTAAGAAGAAGAAGGTCGAGCGACTCGTGAGGAACGCACGGGATGAGTCGCCTGATCGTTACCATTTCCTCCCAGGCGTCTGGGATATTCCTGACTTGGTGATCGACTTCCAAGCACTGGAACGTACTGCTCTCACTGACTTGAAGACCTATGTGTGTCTCGGCACGGTAGGAAGTCCATTTTCTGAGGCACTGGGATCGCGTTTCCAGAGATACATTGGTCGTATCGGAACGCCGGATCTCGACGTGAGCGCCATAGTGGCAAAGATCGAGAACTCCGCGCAGCCGCCGACGTAGCACCTGCCTATCCTGGCTAGATTCATACGCATGGCTGACGTATTAAGCAGAGAACAGCGCAAGTATTGCATGTCTCGTATCCGAGGCAAGGACACAGAACCGGAAGTTGTTGTGCGCAGTCTCGTGCATCGTATGGGTTACCGATTCCGTCTGCATCGACGCGACCTTCCAGGGACTCCAGATATTGTGCTTCCGCGTCATCGGAAGGTCGTCTTCGTCCATGGGTGCTTCTGGCATATGCACCGGTGCAAGTATGGGCGGGTGGTCCCAAAGACAAACGCGGATTTCTGGCAGGCCAAGCGTCTGGGCAACGTAGAGCGCGACAGACGAAACACACGCAAGTTGCGAAGGTGTGGCTGGAAAGTCCTGGTCGTGTGGGAATGCCAGACGCGAGATTTGAGCAATCTCCTGGAGAGGCTCGATAAGTTCCTCGCGGGATAGTCTCGCAGGGTATGCACGGCACACCCATGCTTTTGTTCCAGAACATAGAACATCGGAACTACGAAGGAATAACGGTGGATCGCGCGCCGCATTCGCACGGCCCTCCCGGGCGGTGGGCGTGGATACGACATCGCATAAGTTCAAATACCTCAGGAAGAAGCCTGACCCCTGATCCCTCTACGCATCTACGCACATTATTACTCCAGATTAAACTTATGTGGCGCGTAACCCTCCACTTCGACCCATACCAATCTGAGATTCAGTGAGTCCTTTGAGATGGGCTTGGAATCCTGCTTGAATTCGCGCAGGGGCAACTGTGCAAAACCGTTGGGGTTGATTGTCCCGAACGGCCTTTGAATATCCAGCGATCTTTCATTTAGAAATACGACTCCCCCGCTCCAGGGCTGCTGGCCTCTATTCCACACATAAACACTTTCGTTCAGTATTTCAACCTCTGCTTCTAATGTCGCTTCTTTTTTCGAGCTGCAGGAGAACATCATTCCGCTAACGCCCAGCAGCGTACATGTCAAAACAAAGCGCTTCGGTAAAAAGTTTCTCATTTCCAACATGCTCCTGTAGTAATAGACACTAGTTGTAGTGTATTTCACGTGAAATCTGGGTCAGGTGGTAATTTGTGCTGTCACTATATACCAGCACAATATGTCATGCACGAATTACCGCCTTGCCCTTTCTGCCTTGTC
>CAYNQP010000159.1:0-7839 GCA_964399325.1 uncultured Pirellulales bacterium | reverse complement strand
AACAGGCTGCGTTTTTTTTGTTGGTCTTTTAGGCCGTGCGTCAGTAGAAATCAGGATCTGAGAGCAGGATTATGGACGATTATAGACAGATCATACAGGGAGCCGAACCGGGCCAGATCATTCCGATTGTCAAGCGGATCGATATGGGCGACCCCCTGGATTTCTTCGCCAAACTGACCGATTACGGGCGGGCCAAGAACTGCTGCCTGCTCGAATCCCGCGAATACCTGGCGGGCACCAGCGCTCTGAGCTTTGGGACGGCGCGGCCTGCCCTGTACCTGACGGGAAGGGGATCCGATTTCACCATCAGGGCTTTGAGCAAAACAGGTAAGCGCATGCTGAGCTACCTGGCGGCCGATGAGGAGCGGTTTGCCTTCTGTGAATCGGTTCAATACGAGCCGGACACCATTGGCGGGCGAATCAAGCACACTGAGACCACGATGGATGAGCAATCTCGGCTGCGCAGCACAAACCAGATGGACGTGTTGCGGGCCGTCGCGTTCGCCTTCCGCCTGGCGAGCAAGCCCTTCCGCGTCACCTGCGGCCTGCTCGGGGCCCTCAGCTACGATTTCGTCGATCAGTTCGAGAAGCTCCCGCCCAGCCGTCAGGACGTGATGGGCAATCCCGATTACGAGCTGTACTTCGCCGACAATATCTTCCTGATGGACCACGAGCACAACCAGGGCTACATCGTGGTCAACTGCATGGTCACCAACGGCAACCGTGAGGCGGCCATCGAAGAAGCCCGGGACACGTTCGACTACTACTTCAACATGGCCCGCTTCGACCCGCCGAAGGGCCGAAAGCATGACGCGTCCCTGCCGGAAGCATCCACCGACACAGTCCAGTCCGAATACGAGGACATGGTGCGAGCCGCCAAGGAGCATATTGTCGATGGTGATATTTTCCAGGTCGTGCTAAGCAGAACCATCACCGAGCCCTGTCCGGACGAGCCACTGGATGTCTACAAGCGGCTGCGCAAGCTGAACCCCTCGCCCTATATGTTCTATCTCAACATGCCGCAGACCGTATTGATGGGATCGAGTCCCGAACTGAACCTGCGCGTCAGCGGGACCGGGCCACGACATGTCGAGATCAGGCCGATCGCGGGCACCAAGCCCCGGGGGCGAATTGGAGGTGAGATCGATCCGGACACTGACTTCAGATACGAGGCGGAGCTAAAGCTGGACCGCAAGGAACTGGCGGAACACATGATGCTCGTCGATCTGGCGCGCAACGACATCGCCCGCGTGGCTGCACCGGGAAGCCGGGTCGTCACCGAGTTGCTCACGGCGGAGAAATACGAATCCGTGCAGCACCTGGTCAGCAACGTCAAGGGCACGATGCGCGACGATCTCGACGCCTTGAGCGCGTATCTGGCCACGATGAATATGGGGACGCTCACCGGAGCCCCGAAGATCGAAGCGATGAAGATCATTCGACAGCTCGAAAAGAACAAGCGCGGCTACTACGGCGGCGCCGTGATGTACTTGACCGTGGACGGGCAATTCGACAGTTGCATCACAATCCGGAGCCTCCAGGTGCGCGATCACACCGCCTACGTACGCGTCGGTGCCGGGATCGTCCATGACAGTGTCCCCAAGACCGAGTTCGAAGAGACACAACATAAGGCAGGATCGTGCCTTAGAGCCATTCGAGGTCAATAGCCATGCAGACGACAGACAAGAAGGTCTTGTTCATCGACAACTTCGACTCGTTTACGTACAACCTCGTGGACGATTTCGGCAAGCGGCGGTGCCTGACCAAGGTCTATCGGGCCGACACGAAGCTGGACGAGTTGAAAGCGATCGCCGACGAGTTCGACCCCGATCTACTCGTGATCTCGCCGGGGCCCGGCAACCCCGACACGGCGGGCGTTTCATTGCAGGCCGTGGACTATTTCAAGGACAGACTGCCCATTTTCGGGGTCTGTCTGGGACACCAGGTCATCGTCCAATACTTCGGCGGCAGGATAGGCCATGCCCCCGAGCCCATGCACGGCAAGCCCTCGCGCATCAGTCATAACGAGAAGGGACTGTTTGCCGGCATCGAGAATCCGCTGCAGGCGGGACGGTATCATAGCCTCATGGCTGCGCAATTGCCCGATGGCCTGGAGAAGACGGCTGAATTCGAGGGCATTGTCATGGCCGTTCAGCACAAGGAACTGCCGATCTTCGGCGTACAGTTCCACCCCGAGAGCATTTTGACGCCCGCCGGCGGGAAAGTCATCGCAAACGTTCTTCGAATCGCGGCCGCGAGAAAGCAAACGGCAGGGAGTTGACCCATGGCGACAATCACAGAGTATCTGGAGATCATCTTGAACGGCAAGGACCTGACATTCGACCAGGCCAAGGCACTGCAGGACAAAGTATTCGAGGGCCAGATCACTGAGGTCCAGATCGCAGCGTTCCTGGCCATGATGCGAATGAAGCGGGCGACGTCGGCCGAGATTGCCGGTCTGGCGCAATCGCTGCGTGACCATGCCGTGCCCGTGACGGTCGACATCGACAACATGGTGGACACCTGCGGCACGGGCGGCGCGATCGTCAAGACCTTTAACGTCTCGACGGCCGCAGGGCTCGTGGCGGCCGGCGCGGGCGCGTACGTCGCCAAGCACGGGAACCGGGGCATCACCAGCCGCTGCGGTTCGGCCGATGTGCTCAATGAGCTGGGCGTCAACATCGACCCGGGCCCGGACGTCGTGGCTGAGTGCATCCGCCAGGCGCATTTCGGCTTCATGTTCGCCCCGAAATTTCACCCGGCCATGCGGTTCGTCCAGCCCATTCGCAAGAGCCTGGACTTCAGGACGGCTTTCAACATCCTGGGGCCGCTTGCCAACCCGGCCCGCGTCAAGGCGCAGGTCATGGGCGTCGCCGACGCCGAGCTGCTGCCCAGGATTGCCGAGGCCCTTAAGCTGCTGGGGATCAAGCGGGCCATGGTCGTTCACGGTCAAGGCATGGACGAGATCAGTCTTCTGGGCAAGACCAAGATTATCGAACTGTACGAAGGAGGCATCACCGAGACCGAGTTGGACCCGGCCGATTTCGGCTTTGCCGGGGCGTCCATCGACGAACTCGGAAGTGGGGACGCCATCACGAACGCCGCGATGATCGGCGACATCTTGAGCGGCGAGGCAAAGGGGCCGCGTCGAAACATCGTCGTCCTCAATGCCGCTGCCGCTATCATCGTCGCCGGTCTGGCAAGTGACTTCCGGCAGGCGATTCCCCTGGCCGAGTACTCGATTGACGATGGAAAAGCCTTGGGCTGTCTTGAGCAATTGGTTGAAGTCTCGAATAAAGGGTGAGTTCCTTCTTTCATCCGGACGGCATGTATGCTTATACCGAAGGTCAAGATCTGCGGGATCACGAATTACGGCGATGCCATGGCGGCAATGGAAATGGGCGCCGACTTGCTGGGCTTCAACTTCTATTCGAAGAGTCCGCGGTACGTCACCCCTAAGAAGGCAACGCAGATCATCAACAAGCTCCCTGCCTTCATAGACATTGCCGGCGTGTTCGTCAACAGCTCGCTGGAAAAGACCCGTGAGATCGCCGGCCAGTGCCAATTGGACTGGGTCCAGTTGCACGGGGATGAGGATCCGGAGTTTTGCCGGTGGCTGGCCTACGACAGTGCCAAGACCATGAAGGCCATCAGGGTCAAGGATGCCCAGGACCTGCAACAGGTGGACAAGTTCTTCACGGACGCCGTCTTACTGGACGCGTACGATCCCAGCCGCTACGGGGGCACCGGGTTGACGTTCGACTGGAACATCATCGGCCATATTGGCAAGCGTGTCTTCCTGGCCGGCGGGATCAATCCGGACAACGCCGTGGCCGCAATGGAATTGGGTGTCTATGGCATCGATGTGTGTAGCGGGATCGAGTCCAAACCCGGAAAGAAGGACCACAAGAAGATGAAGAAGCTCTTCGACAATATAAGACACTTGAGAGCGTGAAACAGGATAGGCCCTGCAGGCCTAATATGACCTATGCCCTCGAAAGGACAGAGGTAATGAAACACAAAGGCAGATTTGGTGATTATGGCGGTTATTACGTGCCGGAGGTGCTTATCCCCGTGCTCGAGGAGTTGGAGGAGGCGTTCGACCATTTCCGCGACGATCCGGCGTTTGTCGCGGAGTTGGCGGAGCTATCTACGCACTATGCAGGCCGCCCGACCCCGCTATACCACGCGAAGCGATTCAGCGAACACGTCGGCTTCAAAGTCTATCTCAAGCGGGAAGACCTGCTCCACGGAGGCGCGCACAAAGTCAACAACACGCTGGGGCAGGGCCTGCTCGCCAAGCACATGGGCAAGACGAAGCTCATCGCCGAGACGGGCGCCGGCCAGCATGGCCTCGCGACGGCCATGATCGGCGCCCTGCTGGGCATGGAGACGAAAATCTTCATGGGCGTCACCGATGTCGAGCGGCAGAGTGTCAACGTTCACAAGATGAAGCTCTGCGGTGCCGAAGTCGTGCCCGTCGAGGGCAGCACGGGCACGCTCAAGGACGCGATCAACGACGCCCTTCGGTACTGGACCTCGCACGTGACAGACACGTTCTACCTGTTCGGCACGGCGGCGGGGCCACATCCCTACCCAACCATTGTGAAGCACTTCCAGAGCTGTATCGGCATAGAGGCCCGCCGGCAATGCCTTGAACAGGCGGGCCGACTGCCCGATATCGTGTTGGCCTGTATTGGCGGCGGCAGCAACGCCATCGGAATATTCGCCGAGTTCCTCGACGACAAGGACGTCAGGCTCATTGGTGTCGAGGCGGGGGGAAGGGGCATCCGTACGGGCGAGCACGCAGCAAGTCTCGTCGCGGGCCGGCCCGGAATCCTGCACGGGGCCCGCGCCTATCTGCTGCAAGACGATGAAGGGCAGGTTCTCGACACCGAATCGATCAGCGCCGGGCTGGACTATCCGGCCGTCGGTCCCGAGCACTGCCTCCTCAAGGATACCGGTCGGGCTGAGTATGTCGCCGCGGAAGACGAAGAGGTCCTCGACACGTTTGGGCTGCTCACGAGGATCGAAGGCATCCTTCCGGCATTGGAGAGCGCCCACGCGCTGGCCTACGTGGCCAAGCTGAAAGGGACACTCGACCCCGACACTGTCGTTGTCGTCAACCTCTCCGGACGCGGTGACAAAGACGTCGGCATCGTCGAGCAGCATCGGCCGCTGCAGTAGGTCCTATCCAACGGCAATTATGAGAAGGCTACGCGACCATGAAATCATATCGTGACGTGTTTTCCGAATTGAGCAAGCAGAACCGAACGGCCCTCATCCCGTTCTTCGTCGTCGGCGATCCGGATTTCGACACCAGTCTCGCACTGGTGAAGGCGGCCATTGACGCCGGCGCGGACATTCTCGAATTGGGCATCCCCTTCTCCGACCCCATCGCGGACGGCCCGACAATTCAGAAGGCTGACATCCGGGCCACGCGCAGCGGCATGAACGTCCACAAAGCACTGAACCTCATAAAGGCGATCAAGAACTACCGAGACATCCCCATCGGATTGCTGATGTACTACAATCTGATCTCTCACTACGGGACCGAGCGCTTCTTTCAGGATTTCCACGCGGCAGGTGTCAACAGCGTGCTGGTGGCCGACTTGAGCATTGACGACGCGGATGAGGTCACGGGCCCTGCCGAAGCGACGGGACTGGATACCGTCTTCATGGTGACACCGAACACCGCGTCTGAACGGATGAAACGCATCGCGGCCAGGACAACCGGCTTCATCTATACGGTCTCGGTCCTGGGTGTCACGGGTAGTCGTGATGCCCTCTCGAATTCCGTCGAGGGACTGGTGGGGCATTTGAAGACGCTGGGAAATGTCCCCGTGTGCGTCGGCTTCGGCATCAGCAGGCCCGAACACGCCCGGGCGGTCGCGGATGCCGGAGCGGACGGCGTCATCATCGGGTCAAAAATCGTGGGCATGATCGAGGCCAACTTGGGCAATCCTGCAAAGGCCATCACCGATGTCGCCGCCTTTCTCAGGGAGGTCAAGACTGCCCTTTCCACGTCCGAATAACGGGCCGCGAACGCCACGGGCACGGGCCGGCCCCAAACGCATCTCACGGCGCCCAAGGAACGATGCGGGCCTTATTGAACACGTTTCTGCGACTCTCTCGGACGGCGCCCACCCTATTTCGGCGAAAGCGGCGAACTTCCCCCAACCTGCGGCAGTAACAACCTTTGCGTCGGACATTCAATTCGGCAAATAGGGTTGGGCCTCGAAATGGCCGATGAAGAGCAGGTATTTGGATAAGACCTTTGCTATTAGGAGGATACCGCTATGAAATGGAAAATGACCTCAATCGCCGCCTTGCTGACGGCAGCGCTGACCCTGACCTCGACCGCGTTTGGACAGCCGTCTGAAGAGGCCCGCCTCGGCGCATCGAATACTGGTTCGGCGGCGCGGCTGCAAGCCATGCAGCAGGAACAACAGATCCAACGGCTCCGGCAACAGGTCGATGGCCTCAGAGCGGAACACCAGCAGCTTGTCACCGAATTGCGGGCCCTCCACGAGATAGCCATCAAAGAAAAAGCCACAGAAACGGCCGGCACTATCGAAAAGCTCATCAGCACGCGACAGGAGGCTTTCCGGGAGAAGCTCAGTCAACTGGAGCGTCAGAGGCAAAGGCTGCAGATCGCCGCGAGAAGCCGCGTACCAAGACCCGAGCGGTTCCAGCGACAGGGAAGGCGAGCGCCCGATTTCGCGTTGAACAGTTTCGACGGCAGAGCCTTCAGTCTGTCCGACCTGAAAGGCAAGATCGTGGTCCTGGAATGGATCAACCTGGAGTGTCCGTTCTCGATGTACCACTACAAAACCAAGAGCACTATGGCCGATCTGGCCAAGAAGTACAAGGACAAGAACGTGGTCTGGCTGGCTGTCAACAGCACGAACAGCACGACGGCCGAGGCCAACATGGAATTCGCCAAGGAGCAGCGTCTGCTGTATCCAATTCTCGACGACCGTGCCGGGCGGATCGGTCGGCTCTACGGCGCCAGAACGACACCCAATGTGTTTATCATCAACCAGGACGGCCGCATCGTCTACAACGGCGCCATCGACAGCGCACCGATGGGCGAGGTCCAACCCGGCAGCAGCGTGCTGAATTACGTCAACAAAGCCCTGTCGGAATTGACGACCGGGCAGGACGTGAGTACGGCCAGTACACCCCCGTACGGCTGCTCGGTGAAATACGCCGGTCCGTGAGGCTGCCGATGGGAAAGACCTGAAGGTCGGCAGGCACGCAGGATACGCGTTCTTGCTCTCTTCAGATGCTTAGACAATCTATTCAAGACCAGACGGGCTCCTCCGGGCCGACATGGTTCGCTGCACGCGAAACTGTTGGCACGGAGGAGCCCTTCTCATTAGAATGGTGTGACCACAAGCGTATTCCTGTTGCGGCGTCAAACTCATTGAGGCAACTTGTGCCAGGAAGGAAGACGTAGGATGCAAGCACTTGCAGCAGACCCGTCCCAGTCAGCCAAACAAGTGTTCATCGCTTCGGTTCTTCTGATCCCGCTCCTGGCACTGCCGACCCGAGCCGGCACGTCGAAACAACTCTCCTACGTCGATCTGATCAGCCGCCTAACAGACATCGAGCATCTTGCGACCCTGCCCGATCCAGGCGAGAAGTGCGCCCAATGGTCGAGTTGGGACCGCAAGAGCCAATACGACGAGGTCTCCGGCAAGTACATCGACTGGGACGCCAATGGAGACAACAACGGGATCATCCGCAGAGAAGGCGACGAACAAGTACTCGCAGAGATGAAGGGTCCGGGCGTGATCTGGCGCATCTGGTCGGCGCTGCCGAAGGAAGGTCATG
>CAYNQP010000158.1:0-7902 GCA_964399325.1 uncultured Pirellulales bacterium | reverse complement strand
GTTCCTTCAATCGCTCTACATCCAGCTTGAGATCGAACTTGGCCCGCGCCCACTCGGCAAATCGACGCACGGCAAAATCGTCATTGAGAAACTCCCGGAGCGGTGAGCAGTCCTTCTTGTCGATCTGTTCGCCGGCCGCCGCCGTCAGTTGTTCTTCAATCGCCTCGGGCGATTGGTCCTTGACCTTGCCCGCGCTCAAACTCACTTGAAACGCCGACATCGCCCATTTGGACAGACCCGCCGCATCCCACGTGCTCCGATCGTCGTAGTCCTCCAGATACTCGCCTAACGACAACGAAATGTTGTTCTTGGCGCCTTCTTTGGCTTGGTCCTTGAGCCGCTGCTCTATTTCCTCGGGCGTCGCCTCCCCGATGTCGGAAATCTTCAGGTCCACATCGAAGTTCACACGCGTCCACTCGACGATGCACTTCAACGGATATTCCTTGTCAAGAATATCGCCGCAGTGGTCCGTGATCGTCGACTCGATCATCGCCTCGATCATCGCCTTGAGGCTCTGCCCTTCAAGCACCTGATACCGGCGCGAGTAGAAGATCTTCCGCTGATAATCCATCACCTCGTCGTATTCGAGCAGGCTCTTGCGAATCTCGAAGTTTCGTTCCTCGACCTTCTTCTGGGCCCGCTCGATTCCCTTGCTGATCCGCTTGTGGTAGATGGGTTGCCCTTCTTCCCAGCCGATCCACGAAAGCGCCTTGACGGTCCACTCCGGGGCGAACACCCGCATGAGGTCGTCGTCGAAGCTGAGGAAGAACTGGCCCGACCCGGCGTCGCCCTGTCTTCCGGCCCGGCCGCGAAGCTGGTTGTCAATCCGCCGAGCTTCATGCCGCTCGGTGCCCAGGATGTGGAGGCCCCCGATGTCGGCCACGCCGGGGCCCAGCTTGATGTCCGTGCCTCGTCCGGCCATGTTGGTCGCGATGGTGACGTTGCCGCGAACCTTTCCATCGCGCGCGGTGTGCTGCTGGCCGGCCTTGACCACGATCTGGGCTTCTCGCGCGTGCTGCTTGGCGTTGAGGACCTCATGGTCGAGACCATACCGCTTCATTAGGGCCGCGGACAGGGCCTCACTCTTCTCGATGCTGATCGTGCCGACCAGAACGGGCCGCCCGGCCGCGCTCGTCTCGTTGATTTCCTCGACGATGGCATTGAACTTCTCGCTCATGGCCTTGTAGATAGCGTCCTCGCGGTCATCACGGATGCATGGCTTGTTCGTCGGGATCACCACGACGTCAAGCTTGTAGATTCTCATGAATTCGTCGGCCTCAGTGGCCGCGGTGCCCGTCATACCGGCGATCTGGTCATAAAGTTTGAAGAAATTCTGCAGCGTGATCGTGGCAAGCGTCTGCGTCTCCTCTTTGACAGTCACGCCCTCTTTGGCCTCCACCGCCTGATGGAGCCCATCGGACCACTGCCGGCCGTGCATCAACCGGCCGGTGAACTCATCGACGATAACGACTTTGCCGTCCATGACGACGTAGTCCTTTTCTCTCTCGAAGACCACGTGGGCCCGGAGCGACTGCTCGAGCATGTGCGGCCATTCCATGTTCGAGCCGGTGAAGAAAGAACCCAAGCCGGCGAACTCTTGAGCGGCGCCGATGCCTTCGTGAGTCAAGTGCGCCGCCTTGCGGTCGTACTCGACCTCGAAGTATTCCGTCATGCCTTCCATCCGGGCTTCGTCTTCCGCAGACTGTTTCTGGAGTCGGTCGATGGCCTGCTCGGCCTTCTCCATGCGCTTGCTGTCCTTCTCTTTCTTGGCCTCAGACAATTCGCCCTGGGCGTTGGCCAGCTCGTGCTCGGTGAGGTCCATCTTCTTACGCAGGCTCATGCGCGCGTTCTGGAGGTTCATCAGTTGACGGGCGACCGCATCGGCCTTTTTGTAGCGACTGACGTCATCGAGCGCCGGCCCGGAGATAATCAGCGGCGTTCTAGCCTCGTCGATCAGAATCGAATCGACCTCGTCAACGATCGCGTATTGCAGCGGCCCCTGCACCATCTGCTCCAGCGAAACCTTCATGTTGTCGCGGAGGTAGTCGAAGCCGAACTCATTGTTTGTTCCGTAGGTAAGGTCACAGCGATAGGTGTCTTTTCGCTCCTGGCCAGCCGTGTCCATATCGGCCTGGATGGCCCCCACCGTCATTCCCAGGGCGTTGTAGACCGGAGCCATCCACTCCGAATCGCGTTTGGCCAGGTAGTCGTTGACGGTGACGACGTGAACGTGGCGCCCGGTCAGGTGCACCATGTAGGCGGCCAAGGTCGCGACCAGGGTCTTGCCCTCGCCGGTAGCCATCTCGGCGATCTTGCCCTCGTACAGCACCTTGCCGCCGATGAGTTGCACGTCGAAGTGCCGCATCTCGACGTTCCGCCGCGCCGCTTCGCGCACCACCGCAAAGGCCTCGGCCAGAATATCTTCAGGCCGCGTGCCGGCCGCCAAGGCCGCCTTGAACTGGGCCGTCTTGGCCTTCAGGGCCTCGTCATCGAGCTGCCGCAACTGGTCCTCGAACGCACCGACTTGCTCGGCAATGGGGGAATACGACTTGACCAATCGCTCATTCCGTGAGCCGAAGATCTTCAGCAGGACTTTGCTTACCTTCTCAAAAGCCATATCACTTGTTCCATCCTGTGTATGAAGGCTTTGTCATTGCCGTCCGGCCACGCCGGCAGCCCCGGAAGACAACGGCGCCGGCCCTACTCCTTGACGCGCGTGACGTATTCGCCCGTCCGCGTGTCCACGCGCAGCAACTCCCCGAGCTTGACGAACGAGGGGACCGTCACCACGAGGCCCGTTTCAAGGGTGGCCGGCTTATTCTGGTTCGTGGCCGTGGCGCCTTTGATCTCAGGCGGGGTCTCCGTCACCACGAGATCCACCGTATTCGGCAGGGTCACGTTCACGGGCCTGCCCTCGTACATGCTGACCTGCAGTTGCGTATTGGGTTTGAGGTATTTCTGGCCGTCACCAAAGGCGTCGTCATCCAGCGCGATCTGGTCGTACGTCGTGGTATCCATCAGGACATGCCCCTCGCCGGAAGAGTAAAGATATTCATACGTTCTCTTGTCCAGGTACGCTTCCTCAATAATCTCGTCGGAGCGCAGCCTGACGTTCTGAATCGAGCCATCGATCAGATTCTTGAGCTTAGTCTGATAGACCGCCCCGCCTTTTCCCAGTTTCACGTGGTCAAAGTCAATAATGGCGTAGAGCTTGCCGTCGATTTTCACGGTCACGCCCTTCTTTATCTCAGATGCTTTCATACATTCACTCCAAAGCTGATCCAGACAGATAGCACCAACACGACGGACTCAGAGCACTTACAGAGCGGCCAGTATCGCAGAAGCATCTGCAAATGTCAAGAAAGCCATCCAGGGGAACAGTAGGATCAGAATCTCGGGGGCAGGGGCACTGTCAAATCCGGAGACAGCCCTCATACAGCGCACCGTTCACATGCGTCGCAACCACAGAAATACCGTACTCTTCGAGTCTCCCGAAGCGGGACCAAGTATCCGCAGGCCAATAGATATAGTCGACTCGGCCCCCGATCATCGCCAAGGGGACCGGGCCGAATTGCCGGCTATCCAACGAGTAACTGCGATTGTCGCCCAGCAGGAAACAATGATGCTCAGGAATTGTGATTTCGGCGAAATCAGGTGGTGACGTACTGACAGCCGGCGTCAGAAACACCCTGTAGGTGGCACTGCCGTTGGTTTCCTCGGCGATTTCGCCGTTGATGGTCTGGCTTGACCGGCCTTGTCTGATGAGGGTGCTTCCGGAACCTATCCGGCGATGCGATAGCGCTTGACCGTTGACGTACACGAGGCCCTCCTTCATTTGCACCGTTTCCCCGGCGACCGCCACCACGCGCTTGATCCAGTTCATTCGCCAGTCTCCGGTGGGAGGATGGAAGATGACCATGTCACCGGCTTTGGGGCCTTCCGTCTTGTAGGCACGTTTGTCGACGAGGATACGGTCGTTGGGGGCAATGGCCGGGTACATTGAAGCCGCGGGAACCCTGAACGCTTCGAAGAGGCTGCCCCGGATGTGCAGCGCAAAGCCGACGCAACTGCCCTCGATCATCAGCCCCAGGAGAATATAGACGGCGGGATGATTGTAGACCTTGAGATCGTAGTCTGCTCGCGTCTTACGGGCCTGTCGGTATGAGTCAACAACGGCGACGACCAGCACCGCGAAGGCAGCTACCACCATCAGGAATCCGAATAGAACCGTGGACGCCGGACCGACATAGGCCAGCCAGCCCAGGACAACGGGAATCGCGACGCCATACAACAGGCCGAAGACGAGCCCACGAACCAGCTTGCCACAATAGACGTGGCCCACCCCCGGCATGAGGATGGAAAGGACCACCGCCAGCCAGGCCAGTCTTCTGTTGCGGCAGGATGTCGTTGTTTCGCTCATTTTGCTCTCCTTGTACCTATGGCAACAGCAGCAGGTGAAGCGTCAGTAGGATTCGTCCGAAACCCAGACCCGCCGCCAACGCAATGGCGGCCGTCTGGGCCCACAACGAAGCGCTGATCCTTTCAGCCTGTCTCGTCCATCCGGACAACAATCCGCTCCTGCTCGACCCGAGCCGGTCGATCCGATCCATCACGCGCCCCGTGAAATCCGGACGGATCTCGACCTGTTTCCGGATCCGTAGCCAATGGCGATAGACTTCCTCGTGTCTCATCGATCATCCTCTTCACGCCGTTTCAGAGCGGCGGCTAACTTGGCTTTGGCCCTGTTGACCCTGGACTTGATGGTGCCCACTCGCGTCCCCTCGATCTGCGCCGTCTCTTCGTACGATAGCTCTTCGAACTCGACCAGCGTGAAGGCGCGCTGCTGCGCCGCTGGAAGGGACGCCAATGTCTCATTCAGCCTGGCAAATGCCTCCTGACGTGCCGCGTCCTCGTATGGCCCGTCATCGTCAATTTGCTCCGGCAACGCTGCCAGGGACCGCGGACGCTTCTTCTTCAAGGCATTGAGGCTCCTGTTCCTGGCAATGGTGAACAGCCACGTCGAGAAGCGGCTCCGAGCCGAATCGAACCGACGCAGCCCGGAGTAGGCCGCCAAGAAGACCTCCTGGGCCAGGTCCTCGCAGGTCTGCCCATCGCTCGTGACGGTCCGGATCATGCTCACCACAGGCTTCTCGTACCGCTGGATCAGGAGTCTGAACGACTCCGTATCGCCCTGTAGAACACGCTGGATGATGTCCGCTTCCTCGGCCATGCTCACAATAGGCAACGGTCTCCTTTCACCCTATTATACAACTACGTCGGTGGAGAGTTCCACAGATTTGGCGCTTCCGGCGGAAGGTAGTGACTTGCTTCGCGGATGGACATCGCGAGCATTGGAGGGGGGCGGGCCCGAGGACTGTCAGAATCGGTGAGACCAAGCTCGGTGATCCATATCGGCCACAGAACAATCCCGATCCATACAGGACCCAGAGGGCCTGTTGGGGCGGTTTGGGCCATGTTGGGTACTGATAAGCGGCCACTATCGCACTTGGCGGCCTTCACCCCGCGTCTGCCCGAGAGAAAGTGTGTGCCCACCTGCCGGCCTCTGAATCCAGGGCTAGACGCAGTTTTCCTTTATTTCTTCCCTTGAATCGTCCCTACCCCTGTTGGTATAATCCCGCAGTTTGTGGGAATCTGTTTTCCTATGGGTCCGTTTGTCAGTTCATAGAAAGGGACGAGCATGACAGCATTGCATGCGGTTGACTGGCTTTTGATTGCAGGTTACTTTGCCATCGTGTTTGGCATCGCGTGGTGGGCCTACCTCAAGGAGAGGAAATCACAGACCACCACCGAGTACTTCCTTGCCGGTCGCAATCTGGGATGGTGGATCGTTGGTGCGGCCGTTTTTTCGTCGAACATCGGCTCCGAGCATGTCGTGGGTCTGGCAGGATCGGGGGCCACCGATGGTGTCGCCATGGCGCACTATGAACTGCACGCCTGGTGCCTGCTAATTTTAGGCTGGGTCATGGTGCCTTTCTATATGCGGTCCCAGGTCTTCACCATGCCGGAATTCCTCGAGAGGCGGTTTTCGCC
This sequence comes from uncultured Pirellulales bacterium, assembly GCA_964399325.1. Classification (GTDB taxonomy): domain Bacteria; phylum Planctomycetota; class Phycisphaerae; order Sedimentisphaerales; family Anaerobacaceae; genus JAFGLV01. Next base: position 1,851 of record CAYNQP010000158.1, on the reverse strand, counting down.
TGTCAACCGCACCGTGCTCTCGGTCATTTCGCTGGTCGCGTATGTTCTCACCAAACTCGCCGTTGGCATTTTTGCCGGCGGCGTGGTGTTTGCCGTGATGATTCCCGACGTCACCTTCATGGGCCTCGACAGTTTCTGGATCGGGTCAATCGCGGTGATTGTCCTTACCGGCATCTACACGATCATGGGCGGCATGCGTGCCGTCGCCTATACATCGGCGATCCAAACGGTGATCCTGGTTCTCGGTTCTGTCTTCGTGACCTACTTCGGTCTGAAAGCTCTCGGCGGATGGGGGGCTTTGCGCGAGTGGTGCGGATCGGAAATGTTTAACCTGTGGAAGCCGCTCGTTCCTGCGGGCGCCGAGGCGACGTGGGCCCCCGTCCTGGAGAAAGCGGCCAACGGAACGATCACGAAGACCGCGTGGTATTTCAATGGCAACTACCCATGGCTCGGCATGCTCTTCTGCGCACCGATCATTGGATTATGGTATTGGTGTACGGATCAGTATATCGTGCAACGTGTGCTGGGTGCCCAAAATGAAAGAGACGCACGCCGAGGTTCGATCTGTTCGGCCGCGTTGAAGCTGCTGCCGGTCTTCATTTTCATCATTCCCGGCATGATCGCCTTTGCTTTGGCCACGAGCGGACGAAACGAAGCTCTTCAACAAAGCTTCTTTGACGCCAGCGGAGAACTCGTTCGGGACAACGCGCAGCAGGCCTTCCCCATGCTCGTGGCCGAGGTCCTACCGATTGGCATACGCGGGATCGTTGTCGCAGGCTTGCTCGCGGCGCTGATGAGCTCGCTCGCAGGCGCGTTCAATGCCTCTTCGGCGCTGTTTACCATCGACTTCTACTCGAAGTTCCGCCCCCAGGCATCTCAGAAACAGGTCGTCTGGGTCGGCCGGATGGCTACTGCCGTCATGGTACTTATCGGACTCGCGTGGATACCCGTGATCCGGGGCGGCAAGGGATTGTATGACTATCTGCAAGGGGTTCAAGCCTACCTTGCCCCACCCATCTTTGTGGTCTTCTTCCTGGGTGTCTTCAATAAACGACTGAATGCCAAAGGCTGTTTGTGGGCGCTGATCGTTGGTTTTGCCCTGGGTCTCTTCCGATTGGCTGTCGACACCCCGGTCAAGCTGCTCAATGACTTTAGCTATGCAGAAGGTTCATTCTTCTGGATCGTGAACAACATGTTCTTCCAGTACTACAGCCTTATCATCTTGCTCGTCTGTATTGCAGTCATGGTCGTTGTCAGCTATATGACAGCAAAGCCTGACTATGCCAAGATCGCTGGTCTCACGTTCGGGACTCGTTCCGCCGACGATCGCATAGCATCTCGGGCATCCTGGAACAAATGGGACGTGATCGCCTCTGTCGGCGTTCTCCTTGCGATCCTTGCGGCCTATTTGTATTTCACTGGCTGACACGTTCGAGCCAGTTGGTTCAAAATCTCAGACGTAAGCCTTGTTGGGAGCACACAGGGAATCCACAGGGCGGTTCACGCCGAAGAATACGTGCGCCATCCCCGGGGGGGCGACTTGGGGATGGCGTGTGCCGGTGGGAATAATGCACCCATAAAGAAGTAGCCGACCGCCCCACAGGGCGTGGCATTAGGAAGACGCTACAGCGAGAGTCTGCTACACAAGAGATCCCCGCAACGCGGTGAATCGGATCGACGCAAAGGTGTACGGGCACTTCTTCGAGCCTACCTACCATGCGAGGGCCCCACGCATGACGCGATGAAGAGTCTTTCACGGCGGCAGAATTCTTCTGAAACACTAGGCTCTGTCTCACAACTCACGAAATCACCTTTGGTCGGCCGATGGAAGTAGCATGGTTAGACAGGAAA
>CAYNQP010000157.1:0-7910 GCA_964399325.1 uncultured Pirellulales bacterium | reverse complement strand
ATGGGCAATCCAGTTGCCCATCCTACCAGGCTACGCCCTTATGGCATCCAGGAACCTGATCATACCTTGGGTTCATGCATCTCGTCGGTAATAGACGAGATGCTCCTGAACGAGATGCCTCTGATTCGCCCTTCTCTCGCTTCGGTGGAGAACCGTGGCAATTCAAAGGAACCGTAAAAATCAGTGTGCCCCGCCTCCATGCTCTTCATAATGCGTTCGGCCTCGCCTTCGAAGGCACCGTCTATGTATTTTGGCTTTTCTGGCAACACTGCCAGCGCCTCCACCTTCTTGAGTTCGCGCTTGGTGGTAAGTATATCAACCCCTGCAATTACGGAGACAACACCAAAACCAAGGAACACGAGCAACAAAATAGTCCCGACTTCCGCCGCCCAACTGAGTGTGACACTCAGAACAAGTATCGGGAGAATTGCTACCGATATGATGCCAGAGAACTTGAACGTGTCGCTCAAGCCTTTGATCTGGTGTGCAAGGTGATCCCAGTAGCCCTTAGCCAGACAATCAGCACACAGGACAACATTCCATACCTTCTTATCATCAACAATAGTCTCATAAGTGGCTCTTCGTACTACAGAGGGCGTGCTAAGCTTGCTAATTCCAAGGATGTCCCCGCGCGAGTCCTCGTCATAGCCCCATCTCGTACTGGCGGTACAGAGGACGGCTCTTTGCCGACTTGCTATTGTACCGCAGCGCGAACACCTACCGTTTTGTTCGATCTCGTCCGAATGGGCACTGACTTTGTTTCCCTCCATCTTGCCAATCGGTGGAACGGGGTCTGGGGCTTTCTCAGGCGATCGGCACTCATTCGGTCGGGAGTCAGTACCGGATATCTCCATTTGTACTATAGTTGCGTCAGCAACCGAACGGCGGCAATTGGGACACAATCCCTCGCTTGTAGGTAGGACACTAACTCCGCAACGTGGGCAATTTCTCAATTCCAGGAATGTCATCGGAGGACTCCTCCCTCGTGTGAGCCAAACTGCCGAGATGTCTTGTCTGCTGGAGACATTTATCCGTTATGTCAGGTTCTCCGTTGCGCACGGGAACAAGCGCCGCGCCGATCAGCCGCAGTGACCAATCTACGGCCCACCACCAGGCTCCTGCAAGGACTATTTCGAGAGTAAGAGATATATCTCCCGAAAGAGCCCCCCTGAAATCGGCAAGCGTTGCCCACTCTACGTCACTGTCGGGGGTTGGATTGTCAGATGTCTCGCTCATTGGGTCTTCTCCACAAGTATCTTGCGTAGGACCGTGATCAGGGTGCGCAGTTCGAAGTAGTGGCACGGCAGGCGCAGGTACAGCGTACGCGGGTTGGCCAGGCGGACGGTGCCGCGGATGGCGGTGAAGAGTTTCAGCACCTTCTTGTTCTGGTCGGTCTTGAAGGTGAAGAGCAGGTCCATGTCCTTCGTCGACTCAGGTCTCGATATCGTGATGCTACGAATGTCGTACTTGGCGGCCGCGATACGCAGCGCGCCGATATCCAGCAACAGTCTCACCTCATCAGGCACCGGGCCGTAGACGTCGGCCAGTTCCGCTTCGATCTGCTTGAGGTCGGCGGCCGCTCGCGCCACGGCGATCTTGCGATAGACATCCATGCGCAGCCGGTCGATGGGAATGTAGTTCTTCGGGATATAGGCCGGCGTGCCGAGGTCGATCATGGCGGTCGGCATCGGTTCGACCTTCTCGTTCTTCATCTGGCGGACCGCATCGGCCAGCAGCTCGCAATACATCTGGTAGCCGACCATCTGGATGTGGCCCGACTGCTCGGGGCCCAGCACATTGCCTGCGCCACGGATCTCCAGGTCGCGCAGCGCGATTCTGAAGCCCGCCCCCAGGTGAGAATACTCTTCGATGGCCTTGAGCCGCTTGGCCGCCACTGGTGAGATCGAGCGCGTGTTCGGCAGCAGCATGTACGCGTAGGCCCGGTGCTTGTAGCGCCCGACCCGGCCCCGAAGCTGGTGCATCTCGGCCAGGCCGAAGCGGTCGGCGTCGTTGATGAAGATTGTATTGGCGTTGGGGATATCGAGGCCCGACTCGATGATCGTCGTGCAAACCAGCACATCGGTGCGGCCGAGAACGAAGTTGATCATGGCGTCTTCAAGCTGGCGCTTGTGCATCTGCCCGTGGGCGATATCGACGCGAACATCCTTGGCCAGCTTCTGTATCTCCATCGCCTTGGCCTCGATGGACTTGACGCGGTTGTGCAGAAAGAAGACCTGTCCCTGACGGCTCAGCTCCCGGTAGATCGCCTTGCGGATCAACTCCGGATGGTACGCGGCGACGCGCGTCACGATACTGCGCCGGTCCAGCGGCGCCGTGGTCAGGGAGCTGATGTCACGCAGACCCAACAAGGCCATGTGCAGCGTGCGCGGGATGGGCGTGGCCGTCATGGTGAGGATGTCCACGTTGACGCGCATCTTCTTGAGCCGCTCCTTGTGCTCGACGCCGAAGCGTTGCTCCTCGTCGATGATGAGCAGCCCCAGGTCCTTGAACCCCACGTCACCGCTGAGGAGCCGGTGCGTACCGATCAGGATATCGACCTTGCCGGCCTTGGTCCGGGCGACGATGTCCTTGGCCTGGCGAGCCGTCTTGAAACGATTGACGACCTCGACTATCACCGGGAAGTCGGCGAAGCGCTCGGCAAACGTCCGCGCGTGCTGGACGGACAGCACCGTCGTCGGAACCAGCGCAGCCACCTGCTTGCCATTCTCGACGGCCTTGAACGCGGCCCGCATCGCCAGTTCGGTCTTGCCGTAGCCGACGTCGCCGCACAGGAGCCGATCCATCGCCACCGGCTCCTGCATGTCGGCCTTGATCTCGCGCACCGCCGTGAGCTGGTCGGGCGTCTCCTGATACGGAAACGACTCCTCGAACTCCATCTGCCAGCTCGAATCATCGCGATAGGCGATGCCGCCGATTGCCTGGCGCTTGGCCTGAATCTCCAGGAGTTCAGCCGCCAAGTCGCGAACGGACTGTGTGACCTTCTCCTTCTGCTTCTGCCAGCGCTTGGAGCCGACCTTGCTGAGGGCCGGCCGCTTCGGACTGGTGCCGATGTACTTCTGGATCAGCGCGATGTTCTGCACGGAGACCTGAATCTTGGCATTGTCGGCATATTCGATCGTCAGATACTCGGCCTTGCCGCCCTTCTCCTGGATGGTCTCGGTGCCGAGGTACTTGCCGATGCCGTACGAGGCGTGAACGACGCAATCTCCGGGCTGCAAATCAGCCAGGGTGTCCACGGGGGCCGTCGCGCGGACGGACCGCTCCCGCCGGCGAATCGCGTACTGCCCGAAGAGCTCGTGATGACTGACGACGATGGTGTTGAGTGACTCGATGACGAAGCCCTGGTGAACGTATCCAAGGGAAAGCTGGAAATGACGAGGGACCTCGCTGTTGATTTCCTTGATGATCTCGCCGACACGCTGGGCCTCCGCAGGGCTCTCGCAATACAGGGAGACGTGCTTGCCCTCTTTGGCTCGCTGCACAAGCTCATCCAGCGCGGCCTTGTGCCCGGCCCAGAGCGACGTGGCCTTGCGCTCGAACTGTTGGACGCTCTTGACCTGTAGAGACGCAACCTCTTGCGTCTCCGCCGCGGGGTCCCCGGCCGCGAATCGGCAGATGTGCAACTGCGTGAACCGCGCGACGGAATGGTAGATGTCCGCCCAGCCATAGAGACGGCCGGCATTTTCGGCGCGGGCCAGATAGACGTTGGCGACCTCCTCCACGTCGGCAGGCTCTTCAAAGATGACGAGGGTCTCGGCCGGCAGGATGTTGGTGAAGAGCTCACGCTGCTCGGCCTGCGCCCCGCACGTGGCGGCGACAATGCTGAGCGCCTCTATCGCGCCGGTGGAACGTTGAGTATCGAGATTGATCTCGCGGATACTCTCGATCGTGTCGCCAAAAAACTCGATGCGAATCGCCTGCGCCTCTGGTGAAGGCCGAATCTCGTCCTGCTCTTTGGCAAGCACTTTGCCGCCGACCAGGGGAGCGTAGATGTCCACGATCCCGCCCCGTCGCGCGAACTGCCCGGGCAGGTCCACCGCATCGACCCGCTCGAAGCTGTTGTCGACGAGCCACTCGACAACCGCGTCCGGATCGAGAGTCTCGCCGGCTTTCAGGCCGAGTGAAGCGGCCTCCAGTGCCGACAGCTTGGGCACGGGCTGGCACAATGCCTGGACGGGCACGGCGATGACCACGTCGCTCGGCGCGGGTCGCTCGGCGCTCGAAGGCCCCGATCCTCCGGCGCGCTCTGTAGGGTGGGGTTCACCCCACCGATCCCTTTCGCCGGGGGCTGGCGGTGGGGTAAACCCCACCCTACCAACTCCGAGCGACGAGACGAGTGAAACGATGCGGAGCCGCTCGGCGCGGGTCTCGTCCGTCGCGTCGGCCAGTTCCTCCTCGCCCTCCCAGGCCGCAAGAGACTCGACGCGAGCGGCGCCGAACGTCCTGAGGTCGTCGAACGCCCTGTCGGCGTCGTCGATGTGCGGGCAGATGTAGAGGATGGGTCGATTCAGTGTCTTCAAGACATGAGCGGCCAGCAGGCGCGCAAAGGACCCCCATGTCCCCTCGACTTGGACGGCCCCTTTCCCGGCACGGCCCAGTCGGGAGATAATCTGCGAAACCACCTTGTCTCGCGCAAGATCCATATGGGAGCAACACGCCCGAAAGCATTTCAGCGTAGCGCGAACGTAACCTGACACGGCGTACGACCTACCCCAAACGCGGATGCTGCACGTGATTGGAGATCACACCTCGTCTTTGAGTTTCTTGAGCAGGTCCTTGGCGGCGGCCGCGACGTTCTCAGCCGTGATGCCGAACTCCTGGAAGCAGACCTTGCCCGGGGCCGAGGCGCCGAAGCCGGACATGCCGATGAAGACGCCCTTCTCGCCCAGCCACTTGTGCCAGCCCATCTCAATACCGGCCTCGACACCGATACGGGCCTTCACATCCGGCGGAATCACCGAGTTCCTGTACTTATCGTCCTGCTTCTCGAACAGCTTCCAGCAGGGCATACTCACGACTTGGGTGGACACCCTGTCGGCATCAAGCTGCCTGGCCGCCTCCAGGGCCACGGAGACCTCCGAGCCGCTGGCCAGCAGCACGACGTCGGGTTTGCCGCGACTGGAGAGAATGTAGGCCCCGCGGCTGACGTTTGCGGCCGAGGCGAATTTTCGCTGGTCGATCACGGGCACCCCCTGGCGAGTCAGGAGCAATCCCACGGGACCGTCACGATGCTCCAGGGCATACTTCCAGGCGTGAGCCGTTTCGTTGGCGTCGGCCGGCCGAAAGACGAGCAGGTTCGGGATGGCTCGCAGGACCGCGAAGTGCTCGACCGGCTGATGGGTCGGGCCGTCCTCGCCGACGCCGATACTGTCGTGCGTCCAGACAAAGATCGACGGATACTTGGACAAAGCCGCAACACGGACCGCACCGCGCATGTAATCGGAGAATACCAGGAACGTCCCGCCATAGGCCCGGAGCAGACCTGAGATGGAGATGCCGTTGAGGATCGCCCCCATCGCGTGCTCCCGAACCCCGAAACGAAGGTAGCGGCCGCCGGGCCGGTCTTTCTGGAAATCAGTGACGTCCTTGAATCGCGTATTGTTCGAGGGGGTCAGGTCCGCCGATCCGCCCAACACCAGCGGCATGTGCGGCATCAGCGCGTCGAGCACCTTGCCCGATGCCGCGCGGGTAGCCATGGACGCGCCGGCCTCGAACTTCGGCAATGCCTTCTCGATCTTGACCGGCAGCTTCCCGTCCGAGGCAGCTTTGAATGCCTTCGCCAGGTCCGGGTGCTTCTTGGCATACGCGGCGAACAACTCGTCCCACTGCTCCTGGGCCTCTTTGCCCCGGTCCACGGCTTGTCGCATGTGCGTCAGGACTTTTTCGGGCACCTCGAAGGTCTTGTCGGGATCGAAGTCGAGATTCTTCTTCGTCAGTCGGATCTCATCGTCGCCCAGAGGCGAGCCGTGCGCTGCGGCCGTATCCTGCATGCTTGGCGCGCCGTAGGCAATGTGCGTGCGGAGCTTGATGATCGAGGGACGCTCGACCTCGCTCTTGGCGTTGATCAACGCCTTCTCGAACTTCTTCATGTCGTTGCCGTCACCGCCGACCTCCTGAACGTACCAGCCATACGCTTCATAGCGTTTGGCTCGGTCCTCGGTGAAGGAAAGCTCCGTGGGCCCGTCGATACTGATATGGTTGTCGTCGTAGACAAGGACGAGATTGCCCAATCCCAGATGGCCCGCCAGCGAACAGGCCTCGCCGGAAATGCCCTCCTCGAGATCGCCGTCGCCGGCAAAGACGTAGATCTTGTAGTCGAGAATTGGGAAGTCTTGGCGATTGAAGTACTCAGCGAGGTATTTCTGCGCGATGGCCATGCCGACGGCGTTGGAGATGCCCTGGCCGAGCGGGCCGGTCGTCGCCTCCACGCCCAACTCGGGCGCGTATTCCGGATGTCCCGGCGTCTTGCTGCCCCACTGCCGGAAGTTCTTAAGGTCGTCGAGTTCGTAATCGAAGCCCGTCAGGTAGGCCATCGCATAGAGCAGCATGCTGCCGTGACCGCCCGAAAGGATGAACCGGTCGCGGTTGTGCCAGAGCGGATTGGCCGGGTTGTAGCGCAGGTGCTTCGTCCAGAGGACATAGGCCGCCGGCGCCATGCCCATCGGCATGCCCGGATGGCCAGATTTGGCCTTCTGGACCCCGTCTGCAGCCAGAAAACGTATCGTGTTGACGCACTTCTCATCAAGTTTCGACAGACCTGGATGACTCATCATTCTTTCCCGTAATCATCGGTTAACATTCAGTTTCCGCAACATTGATCGAATGGGACAAAATACCAGCCGGCCCGCTCGCTGGCAAGTCTTTTCGCAGCCCCCGCACAGCCCATCCAGGCAATCCCGCCCCGGCGAATTGGCTTTGTTTGCCATATATCCTCTCACGCTCAACCGGCTCGGCCTGCCTGCGGGCGACGTCCGGTGCCACCGGGACCGCGACATCGGCCTTCTCATCGCCTAGTTCGCTGTCGGTGCAGGCCGGTTCCGGCGTCGGTTCCCCCTCCGGCGGGTTGAGCTCTCGCAACAGCCGGAGCTTCTGGAACTCCGCCATGGTCCGGTACAGGCTGTGCTCGATCCGCCGCTCGTAAAGGCCCAGCCGATCCAAGGTTCTGGCATTGGCGAAGTCGCTCGCCACCACCCGGCCGAGAGCGGTCTCGGCCCAATCCGGATCGTCCTCCGGTCGGTGCGTCCCTTTGGGCATTAGCGAGCGCACCAGCTTCGATATGGGCCGGGCATCCGTGGCCAGCAGCGCATCGATGGCCTCGTTCTGCATGCGTTCGGCCCGTCGCAGCCGCCAGGTGAGCCCCACGATGCGCTCCGCCAGCACCGACTCCATCGCCCCGGCCGGGACCAGCTCGGCCAGCATCTGCTCGCGATGGAACTCAAACTCCGCCGGATCTTCCCCCTTGATGACCGCCTGCTGGGCCAACAGCCCATGCCGGACCGCATTCTGCGATACCACCGCCTTGCCCTCAGGCGTGCGCGGACCCGTGGATTTCTGAGCGTTCGAACGATTCGCAACGACTTGTGCTTCACTCGCCATGACAAACCCCTTCGATTTACGAAGTACTATTGCCTAGTTACTATTTAGTTTTATGATTATCATACAGATAGACCTACGGGCGTCAAGCAAAATCATCGTGCATTTGCACGGCCTGTCCGCCACACGGTTTACGAGAAGTCCTTACGCCGTATCTGTCATCCTGAGCACCGCGAAGGATCTGGCCATCGCATAGGAGGCTTCTCCCGCTCGCAGCCCAGATCCTTCACTGCGTTCAGAGCCTGCCCTTGTATCTTGATTATCCCATGCTAATGTGTTGGGGAGTTGTCCAACGC
>CAYNQP010000156.1:0-7968 GCA_964399325.1 uncultured Pirellulales bacterium | reverse complement strand
TTCTTCCAGCCAGAACTCGCCGATAGCCTTGCAGAAGGTCACGACCGCCAGGATGGCGCAGTGGCGATGCGCCGACGGCAACTGGGGCGACTTGTCCAGCACGTATTTCGGATTGATCGACAAGGCGTCGCGCAGCGACTTGCCTTGCACGTACCGAGCCACGGTTCGGCCGCAGAGCCGGGTGAATTCGCAGCCGTCGGTATGATAGCGCACCGTGCGAATGATATCATCCTCGATGACCAGGTAGAACTCCATGGTATCCCCGCAGGGCCCGGTGTGCCACGCCCCTGCCGAGGGATCGGTCATACGTCCCCAAAACTCATCTTCCACGATCACAGCCTTTCTATTCGGACTCGGTAGCATGCCTCGCCCAGGAGCAGCCAAGGCCCACCGAGAAAGATGTCACTTTTCACAGTGTACGACGTCGGCCGAGCAACGACAAGCCAATGTCGTCGGCGACGCCGTCTCCATCCGTGGCCGATGAGCTTCCGTGCATCTCGTCCGGTTTTTCACCTTCTGCTTCGCATGCAGCCGAAGAGGAAGAAAAAGAGAACTCTATGAACTTGTCAAAGATGGCTGGGTTTCAGGGCAGGTCCCAAGAGAGGATCCCTGCAGGTGCCAGGGTAGAAATGATGTGCTCACGGTGATGCCTGGACCGCGCTACGGCAGCTCTCATCGGTGCTCTCCCTGATTGGCCAGATGCTTGGCGAGGTGGGTCAAGGCGGCGGCGCGCTTGGCGGCTCGGGTGCTTTCGGACGACTGGGCCACCGCCGGCGCCAGGGCCTCTTCGATGAGGCGCTGTTGGGCTTCGTTCACGAAGAAGACCATTGGTATCGCATATAAGGGCTGTCGGCCCAGGGCGGCTGGTGAGATCGGTCTGCGGCTGAGGAGCCGGTGCAGTTGGCCGTGGGTTTGGGGGACGAGCTTGGCCAGATCGTGCACGGGCCTCTTGTGGCCGAGGCGTCGCAGGATGGCCAGCTTCTTGTCCAGCATGTCACGACCTCCGAGCCGGTTGAGGGTGGCCAGCAGGATGTCGGTCTGCTCGTCGTCCACCTTCCAGACGATAGCCTGCACGGTTTCGTGGCCCAGCTTGCGCAGGGCCTGGCAGCGGTGATGGCCGTTGATGATCTGAAAGCAGCCGCGTTTGTCGGGATGGGGCCGGACGACGAGCGGCTCGTAGCGGCCGGTCTGCTTGATGTTCCGCACGAGCTTGGCGAGATTGGCCCGGCTCATGCGATTCGGATTGTCCGGGTGCGGCACGAGGTTGTCCAAGCGGATGCACCTGATATTCTCGTTCATGGCAAGGTGACCTCCAGATTAGGGTTGAACCAGATGTAGTAGACCGGACGGTGCGTGAGCTTGCCCAGGATGTAACGGGTTCGCTCCAGGCCGGGCGGCATGGTGCGCCGGCGACCGTGGCTTTTTAGAAAGCGCTGGACGCGCGTTTCGATGAAGTCCGCCGCCGGCCAGGTCAGGGCGTCGAGCCTTTCCTGCACGGATTCGGGATTGATGAGTCGGTCCTCTTCGATGCCGACGGTGCTGAGCGCCTCGATCAGCCCGACATGATCAAGCGGTATGCGCGGCGCACGGCCATCGGCAAGAGACTGCATTCCCGCGCGTTCGAGGAACGGATTGACCTTGGGCATGACCCCGAGCGCCTCGACGATGGGGATGTCCATCCGGGGCAGGGTGTCGCGGACCAGCCGGGTCGCCAGCCCAATTCCTCGGAAACGTGGCTCGATGACGACTCTGGCGATACAGCGGATATTGCGATTGATCAGCGACAGTTCGGTTTGCCGGTCGAGGTCGGCGAAGATGCCGCCCGTGGCGACGCGACGCAGCTCGACGCGGGGAGTGGGCATCGTGTAGACGATCGCACCGGCCGGCTTCGTGCCGAGCGAGCCGAGCGGGCACTTGGGCCGCAGGGCAAAGACCGCCTTGACCGCGGCCGGACAACTGTCCCGATAGTGATGAACCGCAAGCTGCCGGTAATCGGCCAGGTTGCCTGTGACAATGTCGAGCATCTTGTGCAGCGAGCAAGTGTGCATATTCACCTCAGAGTTTTGTAGATGACCTCGGCCGGACCGCAGAAGTCCTTGACGACGACTACATCGGGGGCCAGGTCGAGCAGAATGTCCCGGTGGCTGGAGGCCAGGATGAACGCGGTGCCAGTGCGTTTGGCGAACTTGTGGATGTTGAACGCCAGCGTCGCGGCGGTGATGCGATCCAGTTCGGAGCCGAACTCGTCGCCAAAGACAAAGCGCCGGCCGGCCGCCAGCGCCTGGGCCAGCCGAAAGCGGTACTTCTGGCCTTCGCTGAGATGGCACGGGCGATTGACCACGCTGAACGCGTCGCTCAGTCCCACAATTCCCAGCGTTCGCAACGTGGTGATGATATCCGTCTCGAAGCAGTCGATCACGGTCTTGCCGTCGGGCAGAGGTATCCGGGCGAGGTTGACCGACTCGGAAGCCGGGATCTGGTGCTCCAGCTCGCGCAACAGGACACTCTTGCCCGATCCGGACGGCCCGGTGATGTACACGACGTCGCCGGCATCGATCTCCAGGCGGCACGTGTGGGTGGGGGCCCTGTCGGTCAGCCGGTCCACCGTCAGGCCGAACATGCGGCAGATCTGCACGGTCCGGTCGCTGACGGGGCCTTGCCACGGAAAGCGCTTGGAAACGGTGTACGTTGCCATGGGGGATTATCCTTTCTGTTCGCTGGCCTGAGTCGATTCCGCCGCGGCGGCTGTGTACTCGCGAGCCTTGCGAACGGTCGCTCGGACGCGGTGGTAGCTGAGATTGCGGTTGCAGTGAATACGCTCTATCGAGAGGCCCCGCACAAAGTGGTCTTTTACGATGGCCAGTTCGAGCAGGGTGAACTCGGACCGGTTCGCCAGGCAGACCGAGTAGGTCGGGTCCGCCAGTCGCTGCGTGATCGTGCGTATCCGGCGCGCGATGCAGGAGGGTGTGACGGCTGCTAACGTGGCGATCCGGCGCACCGTCTCGCCCCCGTCGAGGACCATCGCTACCAGGGCCCTGTCTTCCCCGGTCAGCAGGTTGCCCCTGAGGCGGAGCAGTTCCCTCACCTCTCGCGGGCCCAGCTCTTTATCGAGCGGCCGCCCTGTGGGTTGACTATTCCGTTGCCGCATGCTTCGCTCCTCGGTTGGCTTGGGCCGAAGGCACGCCTGCCTTCCCCTCGGTCGCCGCGACACCCCACCATCGTATTGTTTGCCAGACACACAACATGCTTACGTGTTTACACGACGCGTGAACGTGGGTCAAGGGTTAGTTTTGTAAATACTGAACTTTTTTTCATCTTTTTCCCTCTTTGCAGGAAGGGCGTTCCCAGGCCGCCGGTGGGCTTGTCGCGGGCCATCTGGGCACCGGGCCCATGGTCGAGAACCTGGCACCGGCGGGCGTGAGCTCTGGTTTGGGCTTGTGCCGGAGGGGCGAACGAGCGTGTTGTCTGCATGTTTGTTGTGGGCGTCCCGGCGTGAACACGTTTGACAACATGGGCGGCAGCGGCATAAAGTACGGTCAGTTCGCTCTTTGCGGGCGTAGCGTGACTGTGACCCTGCGGCCGTTGCATCGAATCGGCGTCTCATGGACGGTCGATGCAGCCGCCCGTCCGGACGCCGTGGTATGGAAGATCTCATTCGGCTGTTGCTCGTGCTGGGGGTAGTCAGCCTCCTGTGCGCGCCGCTGGCGGTGATCCTGAGCCTTGTCGCGCTGCACCGAATCGCTCGGTTGCGCCGCGAGATGGAGGCCGGGCCACCGCTGCCCGCTCCGCCGTTCGACAAGCTCCCGGTTACCCCAGAGCCCGAGCGGCGAACTCCTGACGAGAAACCTGTTGTCCAGTCGCCTGGGCCGCGCATGGAGATGCCTCTGGAGCGGATCGCTCGGGGTCAGCAGGCAACCTCAGACCGCGAGCCGCTCAGCCTGGAGCAGCGCATCGGCACCCGCTGGGTGCTCGTGACCGGTGTCGTCACCGTGATCTTTGCCGTTGGCTTCTTCCTGAAGTACGCCTACGACAATCAATGGATAGGGCCGCTGGGCCGAGTGGTCGTCGCCGCAATCGCCGGCACGCTGGCACTGGGTATTGGCGAACTGACGCGCCGGCGCGGATACGACGTGGTGGCCAAGGGCGTTACGGCGCTGGGCTTTGCCATCCTCTATGCGACGGTTTTCGCGGCCCATCGGTGGTATGCCCTGATCGATGCGGCGCCGGCGTTCGGCCTGGCCATGGCGGTGACGGTTGCGGCGATGCTGTACGCCGTCATGCTGGATGAGGTGGTCGCAGCCCTACTGTCGCTGATCGGCGGCTACGTGACCCCGATCATCCTTTCGACCGGGACCAACGAGCCGAACATGCTGTTTGGCTATGTCCTGATCCTCAGCGCCGGCGCCATGCTTTGTGCGTATCGGTGTCACTGGGCCCCTGTCAATATGCTGGCCTTCGCGGGCACGATCGTTCTGTACACCGGCTGGTTCGAGCGATTCTACCGGCCGGCCATGCGTGATGAGTCGTCCCCGCCCCAGTTCGGCATTGCCCTGTTCTGGCTGGCGGTGTTCTTCCTCGTTTCTCTCATTCTACCCATGTTGCACACGCTGAGAAGGCGGGCCAGGTCGGCCGTGCAGGACATGGTGTTGGTCCTGGCCAATGCGGCGGTGGTGTTTTATTACTTCTGGACCATTCTCAGTGATCAGCACCACGCATGGCTGGCGCTGTGCAGCCTCGGGATGGGCGGCGCGTACCTGGCCCTGACGGGACTGGTCTTCTTACGCTGTCGGGAGGACTCGGACTTGCGGCACGCATTGCTGGCGGTGGCGCTGGCGTTCGTGACGCTGGCCGTGCCGCTGTATTTCGAGATGTACGCCGTGGTGATGGCCTGGACCGCCGAAGGCGTCGTTCTGGCGGCCATTGCGTTACGCTACCGCAGCAGGTTGATGCAGATCGCCGCGGGCATATTGCTGGTGCTGATGGTGGGTAAGCTGGCGGTTCACCTGCCCCTGCACACCGAGCCGTTCCGGGCGATTCTGAACCCGGATTTCGGCATGTGGTGTTTCGTGGCGGCCGCCGTGATGGTTTGCCACGTGTTCTACCGTTTCGACCGGCGGTTGAATCCCGATTTGCGCCAGGCCATCGCGCAGGTGCTTTATGCCATTTCGCTGCTGTTGTTGATGGCGGCTGCGAGCATGGAGTCCTGGTATCACGCCCATCTGAACTTCAAGGGCTTCAACATGGCCCTGTTTACAGGCCAGATGCTTCTTCTTCTCCCGGTCTTCCTGCTCCTGTTCGTGGCCAGGCCGATTTGTCCGCGCGGGCTTTTGTGCCGGATTCTGGGCGGGACGCTCGGCGGCGCCGCGTCGTTCTTCCTTGTGTTCGCGTACGGGTCGCTCCATACGTACAACTTCACGATCTTCCTCAACGGCGGTTTCGTGCGAGCCATCGTGCTGGTGGTCGCGCTGTTCGCCTCCGGCTGGTTTCTGCGACGGACCGAAGGTGAGCAGAGCGAAAACATTCCGGGATTGCCCCAGGCGTTCATGCTGGCGGGGATCGTCGTGCTGTGGGTCCTGCTGACCGAGGAGATCTGGCTATACTGTCGCGTCCTGCGGCCCGGCGGAGACGGGCAGCTTCTGGCGCACATGTACATCTCGATGACGTGGGCTGCCTACGCGACGGTGCTGATGGTCGTCGGCTTCTGGCGGACCATCCGGGTGCTGCGCTACCTGGCGCTGGCTATCTTCCTCCTGCTGCTGGCCAAGATATTCTTGTTGGACACGCGTCAGCTCGAAAGCGTCTATCGCATCGCAGGGTTCCTGGCCACGGGCCTGGCGCTAGTCGGCGTCTCCTACCTGTACCAGTATCTCAGGAAGAAAGGCTTCTTCGAGCGGAGGATTTCGGACAAGGGTACTGATACGTGACAGATCGCAAGGGGCTGGGCGTGCGAGATATCGACGAGTTGTTTGTGGCGTTGGGCAAGTCCCGTTTTCGCCGTCGGTTTCGGCTGGCCGGCAAGGAGGCCCAGTATCTGCGTCAGCGGGGCATCGAGACGGTGCTCGAACACGCGCGGCAGTTTGTCAAAGACCGCCTGGCCGACGCCGAGCCGGCCAACGATGGCAAGTAGACCCCCATGCGAAATCATCCCGTATTCGTCGCACAGCACGCCACCGCAACCTGCTGCCGGGGCTGCATGGAGAAGTGGCATCGCATTCCCAGGGGCCGCGCGCTGACGGAAATGGAGATCGCCCACGTCGTCACGGTCATCGAGCGCTGGCTGCGGCGCCAGGATGTCTGAGTGGTGAAGCCGGCGGCAAAAAAACCGGCTCCGTCCGGAAAAACGTTGGCTTCTGATTGCCGGTGGCCTATACTGGCCTGCTCGGGAGAGACTCAAGTTAGAGGAAAGAAGAATGGAACGGATTCCAAAGGTTGTTGTCGTCGGCAGCACTTACGTTGACATGGTGTTCAAGTGCAGCCAGGTTCCCCCAGCCGGCCAATCGGTCAGCGGCTCGGCTCTGTCGTACACGATTGCCGGGCCCGGCCCCACGCAGGCGGTGCAGGCGGCGCTGTGCGGCTGCCAGGTTCATCTGATCAGCAAGGTGGGGGGCGATCCCTTCGGGCAAATGGCCAAGAAGAGCCTGACCGACTGCGAAGTCAGCATCGATTTCGTTTTCACGGCACAAGCCAAGAACACCGGTGTTGTCGTGACGCTGGTCAACGCCGAAGGGGAAAACGCCTGTTGTCACTACACGGGGGCCAACTCCGCCCTGCAGCCGGCCGAGATCGAGACGGCCGAAGAACTCATCGCCGAGGCGGACATCTGCCTGCTCCATGGCTGCCTGCCCCAGGATACGATCATCGCGGCATTGCGATACGCGGGTCCGCACGGCACGAAGGTGATTCTCAACCCGGCTCGGCCGACCGAACACGAAAACCGCCAGAGCGCTGACCTGCCGGCGGATTACTTCTCGGCTGACATCCTGATTCCCAACCTCACGGAGGCGGCCGCCATCACCGACCAATTGGCGGCGACGATCCGCACGGCCAAGCTCATCGGCTCCGACCTGGTCGCACGCGGCGCTCGGTGTGCGGTCATCACGATGGGCCGGCGCGGGTGCATGGTTGTGGACCGCGGCGGGGCCGACCACGTTCCCGCTTTCGAAGTGGACATGGTGGACCACACGGGTAGCGGGGATGCGTTTGCCGGCGCGCTGGCGGCGTATTGTGCGGTCAAAGACGATATCCGCGAAGGTGTCAAGTTCGCTTCCGCGGCCGGAGCGCTGGCCTGCACCAAGTTCGGCGCGATCGAGGCCCTGCCTTCGAAAGCCGAGATCATTCAACTCCTCCAAAGAGAAGACATCGACTTGCTGCACGGCCATCAATGACCGACCCCTGTTCCAGGTGCCGCTTGCGCTCCTACTCAAGACAATTCGGCTCAATACTGGGGCCGTGGGGAGGTTCCCTGACGAGCCAAGTCTGTATAAGTATGTTCAAGTCGGATGGGCCTACGCGGTAGAACCCCGTCTTCTCATTGCCGGCGAGATCATGGGCAAAATCGGCGCAGATCCCGTTTTCGACCCGAGCAATACCGGGACCCATCGGCGGTTCCTTCACTTGCCAGGCTGCCATTAAGGTATTCAGGTCAGCCGCGCCGACGTAGTAGTATCCCCCCTTATCGTCACCCTCTTTGAGCCCATCAGCATCACCGTGGCATTGGGTTGGGCAATCCCAGCAGGCTGGGCTGCCTTGTTCTTGTTCAGGCGGCCAGATACCACCGAGTTCACAGTCAGAGGCAACTTGTTTATAGTAGTTGTCTTTAAATATATAAAAGTCACCGAGCCCTACATAACCATCCCTGTTGAAGTCGCCACAGGGATTATATGGACCAGCCCCGTTATTCCAATCGCTCCAATAATCTTTTCCCCAAGCATCTCTGTATGCCTTCACCGACGCGACCACGCGTTTCCT
>CAYNQP010000155.1:0-7970 GCA_964399325.1 uncultured Pirellulales bacterium | reverse complement strand
CAAGGGCACGCCACGCTCGGACTGGGTCATAATCCCGACGAGTTCAACAAGACCGTCTACCACGTCATGGTCGACGGCCAGACGTCCATCGCTGAGATTACCGCGCCCACTAACATCGAGCGGCTCCACCTGTTGCCAAGCAACGTGTTGTTGGCAGGGATCGACCTGGAGTTGCGGGGTGCCAACGGCAAGGAACTGATCCTGGGCGAGCAGCTCCGAACCGCGTCCAGCCGGTACGACATGTGCCTGATCGATTGTGCGCCATCTCTGAGCTTGCTCATGGTAAATGCCCTTGTCGCCAGCACAAACGTCATCGTTCCCGTCCAGGCGCATTTCTACGCCCTTGACGGCCTCAAGCGTCTGATAGACACGATCCGGCTCATACGGACTCGCTTCCACCCGTGTCGGGTCAAGCCGCTGGGGCTGCTGTTGACCTTCGTCGAGCGTCGAACGACACTGAGTCGGCGGGTGGAGACGGGCATGAGAAGGCTCTTTGGCTCGCTCGTATTCGATACGGTCATACACAAGACCATCGCGTTGGCCGAGGCGCCCAGTGTGGGCCAATCCATTGTGACCTACGCACCTGACAGCAGGGGGACTGAAGAGTACAAAGCCCTTGCTCTGGAGGCTGTGCAACGTCTCCAGAGGCCCGATATCATCAACGTGACTCCCGAGCCGGCGGACCTCTGACCTTTCTGGGAAGCAGACCACCCCGGAACCTTTCGGTGGCCGCGAATCGGCGGTTCCGTCATGCCGCTGGGAGCCGATTCCACGATCGATGGCACCCCAACAGACACTGGCCACTGCCTGCAGAAGATATGCTGGTCTGAGGGCGTAGTGCGGTGGAGACGGAATTGGGGCTAGTCGAGCGGCTTGATTCGGATGTTTCGGAACTCGATATAGTCTCCGTGTCCGCAGAAACCGATGTGCCCCTTGTCGCGCTTCAGGCCAGGGTGGTCTCTGTGGTCCATCGTGCTCGGCGTGCCGGCCTCGCGGATATCTGCATCCACGATGGTCGTCCCATTGAGGTTCACTGTGATCTGCGGACCCTTGGCGATGACTTCCTCCGAGTTCCACTGGCCAACGGGCATAAGATGGCCTCGCTGGGCCGGGACGACACCGTAGATGGAGCCGTGGTACTGGTAGGGCTGGAGAGTGGCGTATTGCGGGGCCGTATCGTCGAGTATCTGGATTTCCATGCCTTCATAGGCAGCGTCACCGCTCAGAGGCGCGCGAATCCCCAAGCCGTTGTTGGCGCCGGGGGTGAGCTTGAAATCGAGTCGGAGGATGAAGTCCCCGTATTCTCCCTCGGTGTAGACATTGCCTCCGCCTTTGGTCGGATCGCAGACGATCTTTCCGTCTTGGGCGAGGTAGCCGGTCGTATTTCCCGTCCAGCCAGCCATGTCGTGTCCGTTGAACAGGGACACGAAACCTTCGGCCCTTTCCGCGGCGCCGACGATTTCTCGGATGAACACGTTTCTGAAGTACAGGGGCGTGCTGTGGGCTTGCAGCTCGATCTGGCCCGTGGGGTAGATGGGTTTGTCCCGTTCCCAGTAGTTTTCCATGATAACGTTGTCTACGACTCGGACGCCGTTGAGATCAACGGTGACCCGGTCGCCGATCATCAGAATCCTGAAGGTGTTCCACTGGCCGACAGGCTTGTCCGCGTTCTTGATAGGCTTGCTTGGGGCTTTCTGGTTGTTGTACAGGCCGCCTGAACCGACCTGTGCACCCGAGAGGGTCCTCGCGGTATCCCAGATCTGAACCTGGGGCGAACCTCGCAAGTAGACGCCGCTGTCGCCGCCGGCCTCGATTTTCCAATCGACGAGCATCTCGAAATCCCCATAGTCCCTGGCGGTACACAGACTATGGCCTTTGCCGTCGAAGCAGAGAATGCCGTCCGCCGCTTTCCAGTGCGCCCGCATGTCGTCGTCGGCCTGCTCCTGCAACCGCGGTAGCTCCTCCGGTGCGAGGGTAGCCCGCCTGGCCGGGTTGTCATACGGTGCGGCCAGCAGGCCCTTCCAGCCCGACAGATCCTCCCTGTTGAACAGGGCTGTGAAACCTTCCGGCGGCTGCTTGAGGTCTTCCAATCCGTCTTGTGCGGGCCCGGTGGATGAGGCCAGCAGGAGGACTGCAAGAAGAAGCACGAGATTCCCACGAGTGATGAACCTTACGAAGCATCGCATTTCGGGTTCCTTCCATATTCCCAAACATCAAGTTCTCATGCAATCACACAGGAGTCTACGCGGCGGAGCTATGAGGGTCAAGGTGGGGTATAATAGATAATTTCCGCTCTGCGGTGGCGTCGATGGCGAAGATGTGTAGAATACCTCGAACATGTCCGTCCCGGTGGACGGAGGGTGCACAGTGAAACAGAAGATTCGACACAGGGCGTCAAACGCATGACGGTCATCGCAGTCAACAATATCAGCAAGACGTTTCGCAACGTGCGTGCGGTGTGTGGCCTCGATTTCGAGGTCGAGGCAGGGACCTGTCTCGGGCTTCTGGGCCCCAATGGGGCAGGCAAAACGACCATGATGAAGATGCTCTATGGCGTGGCCGCCCGCGACAAGAAGTGCCGGGGAACGATCGATGTCTTTGGATACGACCCGACCCGCGACGAGCTGGCCATCAAGTATTTATCGGGAGTCGTGCCCCAGGAGAACAATCTGGATGAGGAGCTGAACGTCATTCAGAACTTGATGATCTACTCGAAGTTTTACGCACTGCCGGCGGCCGTGGCGAGGGAACGGATCGGCTCGTTGCTGGCCTTTCTCGAACTTTCGGAGAAGGTCAATGCCAAGATCAGGGAACTCTCGGGCGGGATGAAACGGCGTCTTGTAATCGCGCGGGCCTTGCTAAACAACCCGCGGCTGCTGATTCTCGACGAGCCGACGACCGGCCTGGACCCGCAGGTGCGTCACGCAATATGGGAGAAGCTGCGACAGTTGCAGAAGCAGGGGACAACCATTCTGCTGACCACGCACTACATGGACGAAGCCTTCCAAATCTGTGACACCGTCCTCATCATGGACAAGGGAAAGAAAGTCATGGAAGGCAATCCTTTCAAGCTCCTGGAGGACAATATCGAGCGGTACGTCCTCGAAGTCCAGGACGCCAAGACCCAGCAGAGCCTTGCGGGCAATCATCTTCCGGACACCGTCCGAGCTGACCTTTTCGACGGGGTCAGTCGCTTCTACAGCAACGATATCGACCAACTGAAAGTCGTGGCGAATATGCTGGAGGGTAACCACTACTATCTGCGGCAGGCCAACCTCGAAGACGTCTTTCTCAAGACTACGGGAAGGGGGCTCAATGAAAAGCAGTGATCCCATCCCGTATCCGCCGCTGGCGCATAGGCTCTTCAGCGTGTGGCATCGCCACATGCGCGTCTATACGAAGAACTTCGTCAGCAACGGGCTGCCGCCATTTGTGGAGCCGCTCTTGTTCTTGCTTGGCATCGGCCTGGGGCTGGGCCAATACATCGAAAAGCCCATGGAAGGGATGCGCTACATCGAGTTTCTCGGGACGGGTCTGCTGGTGACGGCCGCCATGTTTACCTCAGCCTTCGAGTGTACCTATGGTACGTTCATCCGTCTCGAATTCGACAGGGTCTACGATGGTATGCTGGCGGCGCCGATCACGGTTAATAACCTGATTGTGGGAGAGATCATCTGGGCCGGCACCAAAGGACTGTTTTTCTCCTTTGCTGTGGTTTGCATCCTGACGCTCTTCAGGATTATCCATTTGCCGCAGGGTTTGCTTGCCCCCTTAGTCGGCTTCTTGACTGGCGTGATGTTTGCCACGATGTCGCTGCTGGTGACATCGTTCGTCAAGAGCATCAACCATTTCAATTTCTATCACACGGGCTTTCTGTCCCCGATGTTCTTCTTCTCCGGGGTCGTGTTTCCGACCGGCAACCTGCCCGCTCCGATGCGGCTGTTCGCTGAGGTCGTGCCCCTGACGCATTCCGTGAGGCTGGTTCGGGCGATTTGCACAAGCCACTATCACGCCGGCCTTTTGGGTGATCTGGCTTATATCGTGGCCTTTGTTGTCGTGATCGGTACGCTGGCGGTCAAGCGGTTCAGGACGAGGTTGGTGAGTTGACCGCCACCGGTTCCCACCCCCAGGTGGGCCACCGCTCATCACGTGTGTTCAGATGGTGCTAGAACCGGAAATACAGACTGGTGGAGAGCACCGGATAGAACTTGTATTCGTCCACGTCGCCCTGCATGTCGGCTTCCTCCCTGGCCAGGTTGCCCTGGAAGGTCGGGTTGGAGGCCAGCGTGCCGGTCGCAGAAAGTGCCACGTTGGGTGAGCCGGTATACGCCACGCCGAGATCACTGATGAACCCCCAGCGTTTGCTCTTTCCGAATGCGTTGCCCCAGCCAATCCCGATATACGGAGCCACCTTGTCGAAGGTCAAGTCGCCGGACAACGTGCCGATTTCGTCCGCGCTGTAGGTGGTGTCGCCGATCTGCAGCGTACCGCTGTACCTGCCATCGAGCCCGACCTCTGTCTGATTGAGAACAATGCCGCCGCTGATGTGGAATGGATTCTGGAAGGGATACCAGTCCACAGTGATAGGGAAGGTCAGCAAATCCAGGCTGAAATCATATTTGATGTCCGATATTTCGCCGTTGAGGCCTAGATTCATATACCCGGCGCCGAGGCGGACATTGGCATTGGGAAGAACCTTGACCACAAGCTCCCCTCCGAGGCCGAGCGTACCGCTCCTGCCCGCGATAGCGAGCCTTTCCGGCTGGGCCTGCAACGCCAGCGAAGTCCCCATCAGGACAAAGATCGACACGAGAATAGTCTGTTTCTTCATGGTTTCTATCCCTTCAACTCCCAACTCTCTGAATACCACCCCAGACATACGTCAAGAAGCTCATCACCCAGTCCTATTTTCGGTCCATTTGTCGTGGCGACTTCAGGCAAAATGGTCAAATCGGGCTGCCTCGCACGGTCCACATCTGGATTCTCAGGCCGCCGAGCTAGGTTGGAGGGGGCGGATTCCCGTATGTTCGAGACGGACCAACGCTGCCGATGGGAAAGAAACCCGCCCAGCCCGTGACCCTTGCCTCTTCGATTTTTCATCCGGGTCTGCTATTATGTGGTCTGGAATTTAGAGGATATAGAAATATGGCCCAAATCGTTCTATCGGGTGATGAACTCATCGGTATTCTGCGCGCCAACGAGTTGATCCCCGATCAGGTAACACATATCCAAGCCAATGGTGAAGAAGTCAAACTCAGGGTCAGAACGCCGTGGCCCGTGCTGAAATCGGTCCGCGTGGGGATAAGATTCGCCGGCTTTGACGAGGGTAGCGCCGTTTTCCAGTTGGCCACGAACCGCCTCATAGACACGTTTGACTGGTTAGTGGACAAGATGTTAGAGTCTCTCCGTCTGGCCGACTACGGCGGCCGGTGGGAATACCCGTATCTGTACGTCGATGTCAATAGGCTGGTCCAACAGCGAGTGCGGGGCGTGCAGATTGACGATGTGGTCTTTCAGAACGGCCACTTCCACATTACGGCCACGCACCCCTGTCGCAGGGAAGATGCCGAGGATACCATACCTGACACTGATGATGCGGACGGCTCAGGCCCGCTGTCCCTTTGACGGACAGCCCCGGCGATGCCTCCGCCGGCACGAGTGAAGAGGGCGGAAGAGCACCAAGCCTCTTTCGTCGGAGTCCGTCGTGAACTCGGGGGCGGACGTCGCCGCGGTCTACGGATGGTTACGAGCGAGGCATGACCTCGATCACGATGGTCGCAACATGAACATTCTGGCTGCCGCCCGGTCTGTTGCCGATGTCAGCATCATCGAGTCGAGCACACACCGTGAAGGCGCCACCCGGCATTTCAATATGGGTCCATTCCGGAGAGCATGAGTACTGCCCACCGACGACGCCCGTAGAGAGGATTGAACAAGTCAAGTCCAGGTTGAAGTTGCTTCGGATCGTCAGGTTAAGGCATCCCTTGTACGTGCGCGGACCTACTGGGAGCAGCTTGAGACTCTCACCCTCGACGGCAACGTCCATCCAGAAGCCAATGTCCATTACCACAGGGATACTGGTGACTTCCTGAGGGAAAAATACAATGGGCCAGGAACGAATCTGGAATGACCCTGCTGAAGCCGCCGTCGCCAGCAGAGCGACCGCGAGCGTGGCAATCCATGCCTGTCTCAACATCTTCCGACTCCTTTCACGATGCGATCTTCAATCCTTTGAAGTCAGCCTCGATGCGTCAAGCTGCGTTGTCGGCAACATGCCGCTACGGCGACTACCGCAATTCGACACGCAGGAATCCGCGCTCGGCTGATATAGGTCGGCCCACAGGCCTTCTCAATGACGCTGGTGGGGCCGCGGGTGCCGGGCGCGCACATCATGCTGCGCGCAGTCCCATCTGCACGTTGCCGTTGTCTACTGCTGGGAGGCCATTGGCATCGGTTTGGCGCCAAGGAGGCAAGCCACCATTGCGCCAAGAAACAATTAGTAAATTATCCCACCAAGACCCATAGACCCACACCGATGCGAGCGCTTTGAAACAGGAAGTGAAGATATCGACCACTGTGTGGGAACGAAAATCGCAGGTCGCAGCCGCGGCAACGCGTCAGCTCGAAGCGTTGCTTTCTCTTCTTCCGTTGTGCTCGCACATTACTGATGCGAACCGGCTTGCCATCCATATTCGAGGCATTCTCGTCTGGCCCTTGCCGGTATAGGGAGAATGCCGCCGTCGAACGGGGTCGTTGCGAGCGACCCCTGTGCAGTGTGCTGAACGTGACTGATCTGAGATCCGATTCTGTGTGACGAACCGGGGCAGACCGTGGCGGATAGAACCGATCGTCTCGCCTCGTGAAATCAAAATCATCGGGGACGAGTCCGGTGCTTCCCGCCGGGTGAAAGGGTGGAAATGAAGTGTTTGGCGATAAACCTGAATTGATGCCGCAAGGAGACGCTACGGCGCCATGTTGAGTGCCGACCATCCCCAAGACAGACGGAGACGTCAGGACTGCCCGCTGAGTGGTAACCACCCCCCTACGTAGTCCTTTACGTGCCCTGTGTCGATCCATCTGCCGACCTCCTTGTGACGACATCGAGAGACGTTTGAGACGCCGCTCGAACGCACACTCCAACATGCGTCCTCATCCGTGATGAGTAGCACCACCCCTTTGGTGGCTTTCGGTAGGCCCCTCCTCCAACGAGGGATAACCAATGGGTCACTTTCTAACAAGACTGGAGGCAAATGTCAAGAAGAAACTCGCAGAAAACACGAAAAGACTTTTGATGCGGGGACGCGCATGGCAGTGTATGTCACCGGAGTCATCCGCTAGCGTTGGCGAGAGACGTGATCGTCAGGCCGTCCTCCCCGCTGCGGTTGGTTTCTCGAACGGCCCTTGCTGGGGATTTCTCTTATTTCGAACTTCGCCCTCCTTGGGCGGGGCCGCTTGCCGCTCTTGCCGGCAGTCTTGCCTCGCTTGAGCACGATGAGTGCATTGCCGCAGATCTCGGCCGTTTTGCCGTCGGGATGCTTGAGGCCCTCTATGAGGACTTCCTCCGCCCTCTGGCGCATTCTCCCCCGCATTTTTCGCAGGCCGTAGGTGGCAGCCCCCTTGGTTCGGCGAGATGACCTGCCGAAGAGGGCTTCCTTCAGGATTTCCAGACCGTCTTCCTGCATCCAAGACAGGTTGAAGGCACTCTGACGCACGGTCGAGACGTTCGAGTTGTAGAGTTGCTCTCGCAGTCTCGCGAGCAACTCGATCGACGCCTCGTCCTTTTCACGCCCCGAAGGCTTCCTTTTCTCCAATCTCATGAGGCCACCTCCCTGTAGATATCGGCACGCGAGTCGCTATCGCTGAAGGGGGTCTTTCTCTCGGCGTCCGGAGCCGGGAAAGTTGCCTTTCTGAGGTGTGCAGACATCACGACCGCGGAAATGGCTCGAAACCTCCCCCCGTAGGGATGGGTA
>CAYNQP010000154.1:0-8004 GCA_964399325.1 uncultured Pirellulales bacterium | reverse complement strand
GCTGTAAGGGTAAATGGGGACACCAGAGGAGAAGGCGGACACTTGGATGGGCAGAATGAGGAGCGACCCGACAGTCGAGGTCAATGTATCAGTTCAGGTGAGGATTGCTGCCGTTGGATGCAGCCGGCCGCTAGGGCAAATAGTCATTCGTCCCTACACGCAACAGTCTGCCGGCGCTGAGACGCGAGATTCCGTGTCTCTGCAGATGCGTTTGACCTCCGCCCGCAGCGCCATCAGACAGTCCGGGCAGAGCAACTGGCCGGAATCGATCTGTTGGACATCGTTCATCGGGATATCCGTCGCACCGCAGCATTCGCACGCCACAGTCTCCGCAGGACAGGTCGGATCGACAGGCACGCGTGTAGGCTGGGAACCGACGCTGCGAAGCTTGGCCTCTGCTTCGGCTCTTGCCTGGGCCTCGGCCTCAGCCTTGGCCTTAGCGGTCTGGAGGACCTGAGAGAAATCACGCACCTTCTGCAAGAACTGTGCCTTGAGTCTCGCTATCGTCTGGTCCGTCTCGGCCCGGGCGCGTCGTCCGGCGGTTTCGCTGACGGCCCGTTCCCACATCTCAAAGGCTACCTTCTCGGCCGTCTTGCGATCCTCGGTAGCCGCCTTGGCCCCCTCCGGCTTCAACGGTCGGGCCTTCGGCTCGTCCTCTCCCGACAGTGCCACACACCACCACCAGCGACCGCCTCGCTGATACAGTGTCCCCGGAAGCGTCGCCTTGGGCGGGCACCCTTGCACTTGACCGCCCGATGAATCAGATCGTACCGAGGGCTTCTTGCCCTGCCCTCGCTGGCGTGGGGCGGTGCTGGAGCGCTTCGGCGCCGGGCCCTTCTTGGGGCTCGCGGCACCCTTGCTCTTGGGCGCGACCTTCTTCCGAGCCGAGAGTGACCGGCCTGCTTTAGATTGACGAGTAGTACGATTGCTCTTCATGTTCAGTCTTCGCTGCCTTCGGCCTGAGTATGCGCCGGCTTGAGGCTATCGAGTTGTGTCTCTTCATACGACTGTGCTTCCTGTTCGGACATGGAGGGCTGTTCGACAATCCACGGCGTGATGAACACCAGCAGCTCGCTGT
This sequence comes from uncultured Pirellulales bacterium, assembly GCA_964399325.1. Lineage (GTDB taxonomy): Bacteria > Planctomycetota > Phycisphaerae > Sedimentisphaerales > Anaerobacaceae > JAFGLV01. Next base: position 6,926 of record CAYNQP010000154.1, on the reverse strand, counting down.
TGACCGTGTCTTCGCCCTTGAATCTGAACAAGCCTCCGAGGATCGGTAGATCACCCAGCAAGGGTACCTTGTTGACTTGCTTGGTGGCCTGCCTCTTTCGCAAACCACCCAACACGACGGTTTGGCCGTTCCTGACCAGCAGCTTCGTATCGGCTTCGCGTCTGTCAACGACAGGCTGGGGGTAGGTCACGCCGATGCCTGCAACCTGGACTTCGCCGGTGACGACGCTAAAGACGGGCCTGATATGCAAGCGAATCATCTCATCGCGTTTGGCCAGATGCGGGGTTACCTGCAATTCAACACCCACCTCCCTGAACGCCGTGGCGCCGATGCTGCCCCCGAGTGACGATTCCTGGAGTTCCTGGTAGGGTATTTCCGAGACGATCTTCATGTCGGCGGTCTCGTTGTCGAGCACCAGGATACGAGGGTTCGCCAGGAGTTTCGCGTTCACTTTCTCATGTTGGGCCTTTAGCAGAACGTCGATGTCGACACTCGAGCTGAGCCAGCCGAGCCGTAAGCCCGCCGTGGTGCTTTCTGTCTTGGCAATCGTCCCGTCGAACCCGGTCGTCGCGAATGGCTCCGTTTTGGTGGCGATATCCGGATTTCCGAGGGCATCATAGGAAGTCCCCGTCCCCACTTCCCACTTGACGCCGAGATCGAGTCTTTCTTTGCTCGTTATGTCGTAGATCCGTGCCTCGACCAGTATCTGCGGCGTCATGCGGTCCACGGAATCGATGAAGCTCGCCATCGCCTGGACTTTCTTCTCCTTGTCCGTGACAAGAACGTGACTGGTTCCCTGGATGTAGGAGACGGACCCGGATTCGGATTTGAACTTCTCCAGAGACTTGACGACCTCGGTGATGTCGGCGTAGGTGATCTCAAAGATCTGCGTGGTGTCCTTCTCCGGAACCGCCGGGATTTCGTCGCGTGCCAGGACGCGGACGATGTTTTCACCGATGACATAATCGTACCCATGTACTTCGAGAATACTCCGGAGGGCTTCTTGCAGCGTCACGTCCGTCAGCTTCACGGTCACGTCGCCTTTGACGCTGGGGCTCATCACCGCATCGACATCGGCTTGTTCGGTGATCAACCGAATCACGTCTTCCATGGGGGTTTTTCGGAAATCGACGCTTATCTTCTTGCTGAGCCGCTCGCGCAGGGATTTCTGCTCGGACGTCCCCGGTTCCGCGCACCATGCGTTCGACGCCGCGGCCAAGGCCCAAACAACGCCAGCAACCAGGACAGGTCTCAGTGATCTCATGCCATGCGCTTTTCTGACAAAGGGTTTCATAGTCGTTCCCCAGGTATCTTATGAGCCGTTCTCCACGCTCTGTCTCGTGTCTCGATCAAGCCCGTCTGTCGTGGTTGAAACGGTCTGTTTCCAACGTTGGCCGTTCATCTCGAACTCGACACCATCCCTCTCAATCCGTATCACGGTCATACCCGCTATCTGCTCACCCTCGTGCAGGAGGCGGGTGCCGATAATTGCGGCCGGCCTGTCGTCACTATACAACAGCCCCTTGATGTCCAGTCTCTCGCCTACCGTCGCCCGCGTCTCAACATACTCTTCGTGTTGGATCTGGGGCGGTGCTAATCTCATCGGGTCGCGGCCACCCGGCTGGTACGCGGGAGGGACCTCCCAATCGATTTCAACCTCGCCAACTGCTGCGGAGGCCACCGAGACCGTGTCGAGGGTGGCGGCGGCAGCCGCGGGAGACACCTCCGTGGGCTTGCGAACCAGTACCAGCAGGGTCACCGCCAGAGCAGGAATCAATATCGTCATCGCGATTTGTCGGCCATTTTTCGGCTTCTTGCGGCGGCTGCGGACTTTGGTTCTAACCTTCCGTCGAGTGACCCGCTTGGGACGCTTGCCGGCGCTGGTCTTGGGCCATGCGGCGTGCGTTTCCGGCACGGGCACGGTGGTCTGGTCGGCGGCCCAAACGGCCGGCTTGGCGTCGTCATGCGACGAGCCGTCACCACGATCCGTCGAGAGCACGACGTTATGATGCTCCTGGGCCGCAGCGGATGAAACCGATTCCGGCTGCTCGCGCTCCTGTCTCAGCAGCTTGTCCAGATAGGACCCCAGGTCCTCGTCATGCGACTTCTTCTTGGTTCTCTCGATGCTTTGTACGGCTTCCATTCAGGACCACCATCTCACGCGAATTGTCTCTGCGCCCGTTCAGCCCCCGTGAGGCCTTTCAATGAGCACGGCGAGTTCCATGCTGACCTCGGCCTCCGACGACTGGACCCGCGGATGTCGTATCGTAAACGACTCCACAAACAGAACGGGGCGGTGCCTTTCCAATGCGTTCAGGAAAGTTGCGAATCCGTGGAACGGCGAAGTGAAGCTGACGTCGATGTGTTTCTCACCGATACGGTCACAATCGGGCAGTGTGTCCAGCCGCTGCCTGTTTTTGGGTTTCATGGCGAACGACTCGACGCCCGACTCGTTCGCGAGTTGGGCGATCTCGAACGCTAGATCCGGAGCGGCCTCCAACCGCGCGGCGAAGTCGGATATGCGACCGCAAAGTTCTTCAACGGTTTCGGCCATACGGACCTGATCGTCCTTCTTGGCGGCTTCTTGAGCCACCGCATACAGGCTCTTGGCCTCGGCAAGCTTCGTTTGAAGCTCCTGGCCACGTTGCACCTGCGGACGGATGGCCAACAGACAGAACGCCGCAACCAAGGCAAAACAGGGCACCCACCCCGCGGTCACAATGACCAAATATCTATTTCGGACCTTCATACTCTTCTCATTCGAGTTCAGGCTTGAAAACACAGTTGAGTTCGTAGTGAACCACATCCTCACCATCAAGCGTTCCTGACTCCTGCGAGACCGTGACGGCGTCAAGTCGCGGCCCCAGCACGGCCGAGGATCTCAGACGGTCCTGGAGGTCTCGCACCGAACGATAGGACATGGTTCCATCGTATCCACACACACCGATGCCAAGAGTGCGTACCGGCACGCTGACATCGACTGTCTTCGTGGGGTCGCCCTTGGCAGGAATCTTCCACGGCACGAACTCCCGGCGTGCTTCGAGCTTCGTGAGGACGAGGACATCAGGCAGGCTCTCGATCACCGTTGTCAGAGCAGGCGACCACTGCGTATGCCTGCTCAGGGCCGTCTTGATGTCGGCCAGGAAATCGACGGCCCCGGCCCTTTGCTCTTCCAGGGACCGCTTCTTCTCCAGGGCGGCTGACAGCGTCCCGAGCACCCCCTCCAATCGGGCCAGTTGCTGCGTCTGAATCGAAACCGTGACCCGGCGATCAAGATGGATACCGACAATCACGATACCGATGATCAGAGGAACAACGATGACCAGACACGCGAAGGCGATACCCCCGGGCCGGCTTCTGATTGGAACTCCTTCTCCGCCGAGTAGATCAATAGCATACATATCAGATCGTCCTCATAGCCAAGCCCGCGGCAACGGCCATAGACGGACCCGCTTTCTTCAGCATCGCTTCGCACGGCGGATCGACGTCGAGGTGCATACCGACAATGGGGTCCCAGGGAGTCACTTCAATGGGCAGTTTCGCGCTAAGTAACTCAATCAGGCCTCTGGCCGAGGCAAAGCTGCCGCACACAAGTATCCGGCTGATGCGCGTGGAGCGATTCTGCGCGGCGTAGTACCGCAGCGTCGTGACAATATCCTCCAGAAGGTGCGTACAGGCCCTTTCGAAACTTCTCTGAAACAGCACCATGTCCGGCTCGGCATCACCCAGAAGGGCGGCGCGCACCTCGTCCGGCGATATTCTGGTCTCGCGGGCCATCTGCCACATGATTTCGTGGCCGCCGGTGGACAGGTCCCTTACAAACGGACGATGAGCATGATCCACCACCGCAATCGTAGCATGAGAGTCGCCAATGTCGAGTAGGACGGGCCTCACGTCATCCGGGCCATCCTCGCTATCGGTGCCCGTTTGCGGCAGCGCACGGACGCGCGAGTGTTCAAGGCAATTCAGCAAGGCCAAGCCATCCACGTCCATCAGTACACATTGCAGACTGGCTTGGCGCGCAAGCTGCCTTTTGCTTTCGATCAAACCGCTGCTGGCAGCCACCCAAAACCCTCTGGTCTTGTTGTCCTGATCGGATGTGACCTGATGGTCGAGCGCGCCGTCTTCCATACCGAAGGGGCACATCTGAGAGGCTTCCAGCTCGACGGCTCCTCGCGCCTCCTCCGGCGGAAGGGCGGGGAACTCGAAACCCCTTACGACGACCTCGGGGCCTCGCAAGCCGCACACCGCGAGTTTCCTGCCCGGCCCCAAGGCCCCAAGGCACTCGCCGATAGCATCAATCGTGTGGGCTCGGTGTTGTTCCCGATCATCGCCCCACGGCGCAACATCTCTCATGGCCACCCCGACGACGGTGTACTCGTCGGCTCTCCGGCGCAACCGGATCATCCTGACCGAAGATGAATCGATGTCCAGACCAATCAAGGGTCTTCGCATCAAACGTAGAGGTCTTCTCTCACCCACGCGAGCACATCCTTCTCATGACAGTATGGTGACCTTCATCGGCGCGGATCTCTCACTGAACCTTCGCGCACTCTGAGCCTTTATCTGCAAATCTGAAGCGTCCTTTCCCACTCTTTGCAGACCATCCGTACCATGGCCTCCGTGCAGAATAGCACTACTGTCTTCGGCACAACGAATCAACGACTTTAGCAATTACGAGGACCATAGAGGCAGGGTGACCAATGTCCGGGCGAGCCCCAGAAGACGGCAGAAAGGCGGGCCTTGCTTAGACGATTCGCTGAGTTCGAGCCTGGGAAGCGGTGCTTCCTGCCGCCCATGGATTGGCGGCCAAGAGTCCGCTGCAAAGGTTCGGGGGCCCAGAAGACAACGGAATGTCGGCGTTAGTTATCGGGCCGATAGTCGTGCCAGCCTGCCGGTGCCGGCACGAACTTGCCTCGCAACCCGATGTCACCCGGCAGGATGCCTGTCAGCAGACGCTGGTCCATGTGGTAGGACTTCAGATAACCGTCCCTATCAATGATTCCGACGACGCCTCTTATCGCCTCGGCGATGGACCCATGGACCACAAGGTCGTCCTGCCTGCCGTCACAGGGCTTTCGCCCGCCGTACCGGTCACGCTCCACGTTCTCTGCGCCCCAGCCGCCCCCGCCTACAGTGATGGCCGCCTCTACGACCGTCGGGTCAGGCAGATGTCTCTCGAAGTAGTCCTCGTCATCCCCGCTGCTGCCGTACCCGCCTCCGTACCCACCTCCGTATCCGCCTCCGTACCCGCCTCCGCCGCCACCGCCCTCCCCGGGTGGACTGGCATCAGGATTGTCCGGCCTGCCGATGGGAACATAGTCGTAGTCGGACACGTCGGGGATTCCATCGATCAAGCTCAAACCCGGGTCCGCCACCTTGACCACCCCCTGGGCCAACAAGCCCAAGGCGTTCGGGTTCCCCATGGCAGGCTTTCCGTCCGCGTCGTGTTGTCCGTCCACGTAGACAGAGTCAGCCACCCAGATATTGCCGGTCGCGGTCACGGTAATCGTGCCTTTGACTACCTGGTCGTTATTGTGCCGGCTGGAATTGCCTCCAATGATGACGTTCCCATTGACGAATATCTGCCCGCCTGGCTCGGATTCGACGCCGCCAAACGACTGGCTGACGTAGGTGTCTTCGATGGCCACCTCGAAGCGTTGGCCGGTGCTGTCAGCGTCGTCGGGGACGATATGATACGCATAGATGTCGTACCGCTCGAAACGCTGTCCATCTGTGCCGGGCCTGATTCTGAAATCATACGTCTGGTAATCCCTGCTCTGTTGAAAGCCGCGAACCGTGCAATCGTCTGTCACGCGGACTTTGCCGACGCCGCCTTCTACATAGAACTCAAGCTGCACCGCCGGCTGATCGTCAGGGATCCGGGACGTGGAACTCGGAGTGAAGCAGTATCGCGCCTTCGTGCTCGTGCGAAAGCGATCTATCTTCTTTTGTACGGAGCTCTCATCGGTGATCTTGCTGGTGGGCTGGTCGAAGTAGATGCCGCCGTTGAAAAGGCCCATGACATCACTATACTTGTCCGAGCCGCCCGCCGTACGCCTGGATTCCCCCATCGCCACGGGCGCCAGAAAGTTGGGGGAGCCCCAGATATAGATATCCCTTCGGTCAGGCGAGTCATCCATCTTGTTGACACAGATCGGCATGTCGATGGTCTCGCCGGTTGCGAAGTTGACCTCGAGCGTTTCCGTGGCGCCGCACGGAATCCGGCATACGCCGATGTCCCATCCACTGACAGCCTGAACCACCAGCACATCGACGGTCCTCTCGAAGGCGCCGCTGTAACCATGAGAGATGATACGAAACACGGGCCGGGCCCCGACAAAAGTGAAGAGACCGACCTGATAAGTGCAAGAGCTGTCGGGAAAGGTCACGGTTCCGGTCGAGCCGGGAGCTCCCTGTTGCAGCGTACTCAACATGTCCTGTTGTTGGCTCATCCAGAAGACGGCTCTCTCGTAGCCGGCCTCCGCCGCCAGCATGGCCGTGAGTTCGGCCTTGGCCGCGACCGCCTGGCGTCGGGCGCCGTAGCCAACCGCCAGCAACCCGACTCCCAAGGCCGCCAGGATGCTTAGCGATATCACGACCAAGCCAAGTACAACGCCTTCGCGACGGGCTCGGCGTAAGAATTTGCTTTTGGAGTCACCAGTCATCGTTGCTCTACCATCAGAAGCCATTCTCACCTCGGCCAGATATTACGCATCAGCGCCGCCGTCATGACCGTTGTGGTGTCGCCGCTGTCCGGGTCCGTCAGAATCACACGCAGCCGTATGCAACCTCGCCCGACGCCGGCACTCGTGGTATGGCTGAAGGCGCCGGTATCGGAGTCAGCCGTGGCGTTCTGAGCAAGGACCAGGGTGGTCACGCCTGCCGTGTTTCTGACCCCGCCCCCCGTAGGCACCGCCCCGGGT
>CAYNQP010000153.1:0-8012 GCA_964399325.1 uncultured Pirellulales bacterium | reverse complement strand
CGCGAAAAAATCCCGCGACCGTCTTGACAACGGCTTGCTCATAGATGTCCCCGGATTTCCCGCGAATTAAGGGGGCCAGTTAGGGGTCAGGCCAGTTAGGGGTCACGTCTTAATTATTAACTATTGACATCTCTGATTTTAGGCTCGTAGGGTGCATGGCACCCCAAGGGTTTTGTTCCAGAACATAGAACCTCGGGAATACGGAGGAATAACGATGAAGCGCGCGCCGAATTCGTATCGCAATCCTCGGTTGCGGCAGCGGATACTGTGAATAGTTAATAATTAAGACGTGACCCCTGGTTCGCTCTCGGGGGTGAGTCCTGAACATTCCCAGCCGAGGGCGGCTGGGCTCCCCCCCCCCTCTGCGTCCTCGGCGGTGAAAAATTCCTCCGGGACCTCCCTTTAACACTGACGGGATAAGGGCTTAGAAGCCCCTCGACCCGCGGCTTTTTTGGCAACCTCGCCCTTGACCGGCCCGGCCTGTTCGTTTATCATGCACATAACTTGATAATAATGCAATAGAAAGGTGAACACATGAGCACGCGAGCCAAGCGACAACAGCCCGACACAGTCGATGACAACAGTGTGGCCAAGCCCAAGCGTCGGCGGAAGAAACCGCTGAAGGTGCCGCCGCCGGATTGTACGGTCTGGCCTCAGCCGTATCGAGACAAGAACTGGAAGCGGGCCTATGCGATCTTGTTCGCGGGGCGCTGCCAGTTGTGTGCCTATTCGTGCCCCCTGCCGAAGTCGCGACAGTTGCTGGACACAATCCACGGGCAGACGCGTCTGCTGCTGTGCACGAACCACCCATCCTGTCCCGGCGAGCTCTGCGAAGTCCTGCCCATTGAGACCTGCCGCAACTTCAAGCCGAAACAGTGGCAGACGCCGTGCCGGCAGCAACCCCAAGACACACGCCGATCGACGACCGACGAGTGTGATCCGCGCATCCGCCGCATCCCGCTGGGCAAAGGCTTGTTCGCCACGGTCGATGCCGACGACTACGAGGAGGTCAGCAAGTACCGGTGGTTTACGATTCGCCGCGGCCGCACCCTATACGCCGCCCGCACCGAGAACGGACGAACGGTATACATGCACCGCATGCTTATGCGACCGCGCAAAGGCTACGTGGTCGACCATATCGACGGCAACGGTCTTAACAATTGGCGCTGCAATCTGCGGACTTGTACCCACGCGCAGAATCAGGCCAACAAGGCGCCGCGCGGCGGAACGTCCCAGTTCACGGGGGTCTACCGGTGCGGGGACAAATGGGTAGCTCACGTCAACTGCCGCAGGAAGTACTATTACGTTGGGATTTTCGACGATGAGGTCGAGGCGGCCAAGGCGCGGGACCGCAAGGCCTACGAACTGCACGGCGAATACGCGTATCTGAACTTCCCGGAGGATGTCGCGGGTCGTTGACCCGCGCGTATCTCGTCGCTCGTGTCTCGTATCTCGAAACCGGAAACAAGCACAAAGGTTCGAATTCTCCGAATTCAAAACAGCCCCTTGGGCGGGTCAGTCTCGGACATTGGGATTTGCGTCATCTGGGCTTGTTTCGGGTTTCGCGCGCGGACTCCTGCGGCACCCGGTCACAGCACACTACGAACGACCGCCGGCGTTAGCTCTTGGCCTGGTCGAGGATGAGGGTCTTGACCATCTGGCTGGGCAGGTTCAGGGAGCCGTAGGCGGCGGCCGCGGCGGCACGCAGGTCGGGCTCGGTCTGATCCGAACTGATAAGGTTGTAGATGGCGTCGACCATCGAGTCGGGCAGCAGATTGCCGTTCATCTTGGCGGAAACCGCCAGCGACTCGAACGCGGCGATACGCACGTCCATCTGGCCGCTCGTACTCAACGCCGCAGCCGCGATGCCGCGCTGGGCCTCGGGACTGTTGATGTAGGCCAGAGTCTTACCGGCCAGGACCTGAATCTCCTGCCGGCCATCCTGGGTGGCGGCCACCAGAGCAGGCTGCACCTGCAGCAGATCGATGACGGGATTGCGGCTGACGGCCACTTTGAGCATCGCCTGGGCAGCACGCAGCGCGTAGCTGTCGGCCAGCTCGGCCGTCCAGTCCGCGGAACCAGGTTGGGCGAGCGCCTCGGAGAGGTTCTGCACCACCAGGCGGCTCTCGTTGAAGCCCTGCCGGGGTCCGGCGTTGGCAATGGCAATCGCGGCACTGTAGCGCACCGCCCTGTCGGCGAACACCAGGGCCTGGAGCACCGGCTGGGCCGGCCCCATGGCGTAGAGAAGCGATTTCTCACCCGCGTTCGTGGCCAAGGCCTCGACCGCGCCGAGGGCGACGGCGGCGTTCCTGTCGTTGAGCGCGCGAGCCAGGGCCTGGTGTAGGTACTCGGGACCGGCGGTGGTCGCGTAGACCAGTGCGCCGGCATGGTTCTGACCGAAATAGTCCGGCATGGGCTGGCCTGTCGCTTCGGCCTTGAAGAATCCGGCCAGCCACAGCCCGATGCTCAGACCGAACTGAGGGTCGGACTTGAGGGACCATTCACAGCATCGCATCGACATGAGCTCGTGGAAATAGGCCCGGTCCACCTCAACTCGAACCAGCCGCGCCGCATCCGTGCCCCAGAACCAGATATTCGCGATAGGCGCGCCCTCCTGCGGGGCCAACGATTCATCATGGTAGTAGTACTTCTCGCCAAGCTGGAAGAAGAGCGCGGCGGCCGGGACATTCACCGCCCGCGGGTCGATCTGCCGCACGCTCTCGGCCGCCAGACCGCGAAGCTCGGTGGAGGGATCGCTTTCGGCGACACGCCTCAGATAGGCCAGAGACTGGGGATAGCCGATCTTGCCCAAGGCCCTGATGATCTCGCCTTTGACCGCGCTATCCTGCATTTGCAGTGCGGCCACCAACGGCCGAATTGCGGGTCTGCCAATCTCCGGAAGCGCCTCGATGACGTTCTTCGCCTCGGCCCGTCGCGCGGGATCGGCCAGCGCATCGAGCATGAAAGGGATCGCATACTCACCGGCGTTCTTGAGCCGCGTGGTCGCGTTCATTCTGCCCCGAATGGTACCGCTGAGCCGCTTGATCTCCTCGACGATGATCTGCGGATCGGATCGCTTCTGAAAGCGCCCCTGCTCGATGACGGCCAGAAGCTTCTTCGCCAGATCGACCAGTTCGGCATCGTTGGCCGTATCGACAACTCTCATGGCCAGGTCGTAGCCCGTCGGATTCTTCTGACTGAGATCCAGCAACTCCGTCGGATCGGGGGCACTCTGGAGGACTGCCTGAGCATATCCCTTGGCCAGATCAAGGTTCCCGATCTTGGTGTAGTGGAGGAAATCATTCCAGTTGTCGGCGAGAGTCCGATCCTGGGCAAGACCAGCCCCGACGGCAAAACATCCGACAAAAAGAACCACGGCAACGGTTCGTCCGTTCAACATCGAGACGTCTCCCAATTCCCTTTTGTCCAGTTATAGGACCAAGCCCGGCTGCAAAAACAGAAAGAAATGGTTCAGAAAACCCCTTTGCCTTGCGGCACCTGCAATCAAGCGGTCCCTCCCTTTCGCGGGCGGTTACAAACAACAGACTATCGTAGTATTCGGCCTCAGTCCCCTTATCCTAAAGCTAAATCGCCCTTCTGTCAACAAAAAACCCCACCCTAAACCCCCCATTCCTATCATGCTTACGACTCCACCTTTCTCTGTGTTGTGCATCCGGCTCAAGTTGTACGCACCAGACAGAGTGATTGCCACCCGACCGTGGCCTGGTACAGAAGACATGAAGGGCCCGACCTCCAGGCCCTGAGATTCGGGCACCGCCCCGGTGATGGGTATATCAACTAAATGCCGATAATTTCCCTTGATTCCTGACAAATGCGTGTGCAAGATTCCTGGAAGAGACGTGCATGAACTCACCGGCATTTGTCAAGGAGGCAGCAGATGCAAGTCATGGAATTCCTTGATCAATCAGGGGTCAAATACGAGGTCCGAGAGCATACGCCCGTCTTCAGCGCTCAGGGTCTGGCGGCAGCGGAACACGAGCACGGCAAGTACGTGGCCAAGCCGGTCATCGTCAGAGACGACAGTCGCTACGTCATGTGCGTCCTGCCCGCCCCGCACAAGGTCGACTTGGGCAAGCTGAAGCAACAACTCGGTGCCAAGGTCGTCGAACTGGCCAACGAGGACGAGATCGCCAAGCTTTTCCCGGACTGTGAGCTCGGGGCCGAACCTCCTTTCGGCAATCTGTATGACATCCCCACGCTCATGGAAAAGACCCTGGAACGGGACGATCACATTATGTTTCAGGCCGGCACGCACGGCCAGGCGATCCAAATGCGCATGGCGGACTACCGAAAGCTGGTCAAGCCCAAGGTGCTGGAGTTCGCGGTTTAGACTCTTCCCGTTGGCTGTCCCGCTCAGACATCGGCAAACCGCCTTGCCGGCAGGAATCTGCCCGGGTAATGCGCACTACCCCGAGTACAGCCCAAACACCTGTAAAAACACGACTTAACATCTTCCTCCACTGAGTGGCCCCTTCTCTGTCACAGGCGGTCGCGATCATTTGAGGCCGGGTTCCGGTAGGACCGTCGCTGATATGCGAAACGCGGCCGGACGCCGGGCCGGTTCGCAGGCGCGGCTCGGCGCACACACGGCCTGCCAAGGTGGCCGGCAAAAATCTCATCGGCAGGGAAATTCCCTTTGCACGGGCGGTATTCCTCTGGTATAAATGCAGCAATTGGAAGTGTGTATTCCCTCGCTTGGTGGCGCAAGGCGGGGCATAGCGGAGCGAGGGAAAGTGTGATGAAATGGCACACGGAGTCAGTGTCGGAGGCTCTGGCATAGCGTGTTCTTGCTGGCCATACAACCGAGGGGGGGAAGTGTTGTGCGCAATTCCACCGCATGTCGGTTTCGGTACATCTATTTTTCAGGCCACTCTAGGCGGGAAAGGAGGTGAATAAGGGGACGTTATTGTCATTTCTTGCGTGCCGGACGACTGTGCAGTCGCTGACTATGGTGAGAATGCGTCCACGCAGACGATGTCTGTGGGACGTGTCGGAGGAGGAAATGGGCGTTCTGGCGTGTAGCCTGAGCGTTGGAAGGTAGGCCTTTTCTGGCAAGGCAGCAGAAGTACTCAGAAGATGGAGGAAAATCAAAATGAAGAAGTTGCTATCATTAGCCGCCGTAGTGTTCCTGGTCGGGAGCACACTGGCGTGGGGAATCGAGCCGATCGCAGTGGAGAATGGGAGTTTTGAGTTGCCCGGCCTGGAGGAATACACGTGCTGGGACGGTGAAGATGAAGGCACCGTGGACGTTCCTGGTTGGACCAGCGACAGCAACCCCGCCGGCTCCGGCGTCGAGATGGGCTGGAATGCCACCGACGGGATCTGGTCCGCCTTTTTGTTGGGCGGCGACCCCTCCGTTTGGCAGGTCACCGATCACGTGATCGCGGCCAATGAGACCATCAGATTTCAGGTCGATGTCAAGAATATCTGGTCTGCTGCGCCGCCGGCGACCCTGCAGATGACTCTCTTCGCCTACGACGAAATCGTCGATCCGAACGACCCCAACATCATCACTGCCGTTCGGACTCCGATCCGCGTCTATGATGCCGTCCTGGGCGACGCGATGCAGACGTGTACGATGGAGTGCGTTGCCGCCGATGTTCCTGAAGCCGTCGGGTACAAGCTCGGCATCGAGCTCGGCAACTCCACCGCAGACCTCTCATACATCGGCATGGACAATGTGAAGCTCGCATCGATCGTCTCGACGGGCGTCAATATCATCTGGGTAACGGAAGCCTTGGACCTCGACTTGGACGGCGTTCAGGACGACCAGCAATGGATCGATTGGCTTGTTGACGAAGGACACACCGTGGACAACCGACCGAACTACTGGATGACTTTTGATCCGATCGATCCGAACGATGCCAACGAAGTACCCAAGATCGATCAGCTCAACGCGGCCGACCTGGTGCTCATCAGCCGTTTGACGAACAGCGGCAACTACAATCAGAGCGGCGAGATCGCGACGTGGAATTCCGTGAGAACCCCGGTCCTGATGTTGACTGGCTACTTGGCCAGAAGCAGCCGCTGGAAATGGGTGAACAGCGGTACCCTAACCAACATCGACACACCTCTGATCGAGACTCTGCAGCTTGATCACCCGATCTTTGACGGTGTGACAATCGAGCAGCTCAACATCGTCGATCCGAACGACCTGATCGACCCGAACGATCCAAACGCACCGATCGTACTGCCTGACCCGATCTACGGCATCGATGCTCTTGATGCCAGCGTCGGCGCGGGCCAGACTTCGTTCATCGGCAGTCTCAACATGGGTAACGGCACGCTGATCGCCAAGGCTTATGAGAACAGTATTGCCGCGATCGCAGAATGGGTGTCGGGCGTTGAATACTATGCGGGCGCCGGTCAGATCACCGGAGATCACCGCCTGCTGTTTTGCGCCGGCACAAACAACGTGGGTGCGACCCCGCAGGGCAAGTGGAACCTGACAGCCGAAGGCGAGAAGATGTTCCGCAATGCCATCGCTTACATGTTGTATCAGCCACTTCCGGCCAGAGAGCTGAAGCCGGCTTCAGGAACAACGGATGTGGCCCTTGACGGAACTCTGACCTGGAGGCCCGGAAAGCTGGCCACGATGTATAACGTGTACCTCAGCACGGACAAGGACGCCGTGGCGAATGGTACCGCACTGATCGATTCCGTTGCGGGCAACAGCTACAACCTCGCCCCTCTCAGCCTGATCCTGAGCACGACGTACTACTGGAGAATCGACGCGGTTGACGGAGACCAAGTCTGGCCGGGCGAAGTCGTGAATCTCAGGACGGTGGACTTCATCGCCGTCGATGACTTCGAGAGCTACGCCGCCGACACCATTGGCAGCACGTGGGTCAATGGGTTGAGGAAATACGGCGCCAACGCGTATATCCCGTACCGTACCGCGCCTGAGGTCAATGAGGTGACCGTCCACAGCGGAGCCCAGTCGATGGCCCTGCCGTACGACAATAGCAACAACCCGTTCTTCATCGACGTCGCGCGGGTGTGGTCTCCGCAGAATTGGACGAAGGCCGGAGCTAAGACCCTGGTCATCTACTTCCATGGCGATCCCGGCAATGCGGCTGAGAAAGTCTGGGTCCGGATCAACGGCTATCGGGTCGACTACAACGGTGGCGGCCTGACGAACGCTGGATGGACACAGTGGAACATAAGCCTCAGCTCACTGCGCATCGACACCACGAGGATTGTCAACTTGGACTTTGGCGTTGGCAATGCTGCGGTTCCTCCAGGGAGCAAAGGTATCGTGTACTTGGACGACGTTCGGCTTTACCGCGTAACTCCCTAAGCTTTCGCAGGTGAGCCTGTCGCACCAGTTGCACGGTCAATGTGACAGAAGATGTACCCGGGGCCTATATCGAATCATTCGGTATAGGCCCCTTCTTTTTGATGTGACACGCCCGGCGGGCATGGACAGACCCGCCAACCTTCATCCCCAGTAAGACCGCAGGCATAGCTCCCCCGTCACCAGTGCGTTCCTGTCTGCTCCTACTCGGCTCCTCGCTACACAGGTGTCAGGCTATGAGTCCTTGTAGCGCCGGGTGTGGTCCGTCCTCAGCCCATTCCCGACGGCTGCGATCAGCAGCAGCTCAGCCGCGATCAACAGATAGACGGGCCCCAGAAGCACACTGGACACGAGGGCAAACTCCCGCGTGGCCCTATCCCAGGCCCGCCTGCCGCAACAGAGAACGGCAGCTTCGGTAAGAAAATAGGCTAGAACCCCCGACGCGACCCAGATGAGCACCCCTACGACAGCCATGGTTCGATCCTCTCAAAAATCGGATACGTACAGCGTTGCCAAGGTGCAAGACATCGATGCCGACTCGAAATGCGACACGCAACTCAGTCAGTGTGTATTATACGGATTAGGAAAAGTCCTTGCGCGGCAGCCCCTTTGTCATCCCGTTCGACTTCGCTCAGGGCAAGCTCTGAGGTGAAACCGAAGGATCTGGCCCTCGCGCGAGACGTTCCTCTCGGTC
>CAYNQP010000152.1:0-8014 GCA_964399325.1 uncultured Pirellulales bacterium | reverse complement strand
CCCTTGCCACCTGCTCAAATCTGCATTTCGTTGCGAAGTTCACGAGGATGTTCGTTGGGAAGAACCCTCCGCCGTAAACAAAGCGTGATATTTGGCGGAGTCTCGTTCTGCTAACCAATCGCTGATATGAGGGGGCTCCAGCTGGGTCGTTGAGCGATCGATGATTCACAAACGCTATCTTGAGCATCTGCTTCGGAGTTGAAACGAACGAGTAGAACGTCTTGCCTCCCAATTTACCTCTAACGGCAGGAACACGCACATTCTCCAGCTCTGGAATCTTTTGGCCTTTGAGGAACTCTGCCAAGAATTGAAACCTTGCGGCTGCCCGGAGGTGGTCAGCAATCTGTACGTAGTACCTCAATTCCTTTTCTGTGACCATGTTGATCTTGGCGCCGGCCGCTCTTTGCCTGTCTGGGTGAGACCAGGCAATGTTGCTTGTCACGAAGAGCCAGATGATCTTTGGTCTAAGATCCGGGCCGTAGTGCTTCCTTATCGCGTTGGCTATCGGCCCTTTGAGGCTAGAGAATTCCTCAATATCTTTCTGTAGGCTGCGCCGAGAAATACGGGCAGATGATTTGCACTCCGCAACAACGACGGTTTCATCGTCCTTGGCGAGAACATCAATCTGTTTTTGGAATGGTTCTGCGCCTTTGCGTTTGATCGTTACTCGAAAGTCTCTGCCCGAACTGATCTCAGGGTAGCCAAGCAAGTAGAAGAGATACCAGACCCGGTTTTCAAGGCGTTGGTCATGTGTCCACAGTTTCCGAAGCCGTGTCATGATCTTGAGTTCTTTGTCGATTTCCCAACCATCGTTGAGCTGATCCTCCACGGCGGACTTGGCGACGGAAATCTCCTGATATGGTTTTCTGCGCTTTGCCGCTTCACGCTTGAGCTTGCTGGGCTCTGTTGCGACCGTACTCAACCATTCAGAATCATGCATTTGGGGCTTGGCTCCTTCTTTCATACCCTCTTCGGCCGAAATATGTATACATGGCGTCCTTACAATACGCCGACCCCGTCGCTACGCTCATATAAGATCCTGCTTTCCCAATCGCGTAAAGCCGGCAAGGCCAGAGACTTCACTATACCCTACGTGCCAGAAGGAGATCTTATACGGTTTCCGCATAGCACTCCAGACTTATCCTAGCGGGAGATACCATATTCAATTGCGTATCGAAGGGCGCCACGTGTCCCTTGATTTCGCGTCTCTGGCGGGCCGCCGCGACATCCAAGCGGGGCCTCCGGCCGGAACGGATTGTCTGCCATCTATTCCGTGATGCCTCATCAAGGTTGCTTCCAGCTTCTTCTATTATCGACGCAATCCGGGCGGGGAATAAGGGAAAAACGGCCATCCCTGTTATTTCGAGCGGCGTCGAGAAATCTGGCTGCGAACCAAAGGCGCGTCTCATTCCGGGCCAGATGCTTCGACTTCGCTCAGCATGACAAACGCGGGTCAGGCGGGAGACGGGAGGCCGGAGACTGGAGGGCAGATGTCAGTTTTGAGTTGTTGGTTTTGAGTTGTTGCGGCTGGGTTGGGCGGGTCTATGGGTGGTTTTGGCGGTGGTTCCGGCGGGCGGTGTAGAGGCGCTCAGTGAAACCGCCTTCGGCGAGGAACTGCTGTTCGAGTTGGGCGAGCTGGCGGTCGAGCAGATAGTTGGCCTGGTGGATCAGGCAGAGCAGGGTGTTGGCGGCGATCTCGGGAGAGCCTTGCTCGACATAGGTCTGATAGGTCCTATACGACCGATTGGACCTATAGGCGATTCTTCGAATCGCCCGAGCCTGCGGCTCGTCTTTCGACCAGAGCGGCAGGCCTCGCTGGCGGAGAAAGTCCTGATAGTCGATGAGCAACTCTTCCAGGCTGGCGCGAGCGATGCTGACCAGCTTCAGCTCGAACTTCTTCGATGTGCCGGAGGCTTGGCTGCCCTCGGCGATGTTCTGCTTGCCACTGCGTGCGGCCTGGACCATTTGGTCGGTCGTGCGCGAGCGCCGGTCGACGAAGCGGTCGCAGAAGGCGACGGTGGCGTCGTGGATGATCTCGGCGGTCTGATAGGACTTGAGCTGGCGGTATCCGCCGTGCGCGGGGATGAGATCCTTGGAATAGGTCGTATTGGTCCTATTTGGTTCTCCGTCGTTTCGCCGCTCCATGTGTGGCATGATAGTGTTGCTGGGCACTGGGGTCAAGGGTTCGGAACTTCCTCCGGGAAATTCAGCCAGGCGAATTCGGCGAACAACTCCTTTGCTTTCTGGTCCCGGGCGCGCGCGGCTTCAATCTCGTCGTCGAAGAGGCCGAGGTAGAGCTCGCGTCCGTCGTGTTTGATGCGGGCGAGGTACTTCTCGCCCCTGCGGCTGACGCCGAGGAAGGCCGACGTCTGGCGTCGCGGGCGGGTGTTGCGGCGGTTCTGTTTAGGCGTACACAGACGCAGGTTCGAGCGGCGGTTGTTCA
The DNA here is from genome assembly GCA_964399325.1 of uncultured Pirellulales bacterium. Taxonomy (GTDB): domain Bacteria; phylum Planctomycetota; class Phycisphaerae; order Sedimentisphaerales; family Anaerobacaceae; genus JAFGLV01. The sequence goes on along the minus strand of CAYNQP010000152.1, from coordinate 5,571 downwards.
GGCCGTTGCCGTCGATGTGATCGACGAAGAGCCCATTGGGCGGGTCCATCAGCAGTTGGTGCATGGCGATCGACTTGCCGTTGATGACGGTGGCGGCGTAGAAGCGGCCGCGTGCCTCCTTGGCGTGCCAACGGAAGCGGCTGAGGTACTCGTAGTCGGCGGCGTCGACGATGGCGAACTTGCCTTTGGTCAACGCGATGTGGCGGACGTCGTCATCGGTGGGGGCAGGGGGCTCGTCCCGCTGCGGCGGTTTGGGCTTGGGGCGGAAGTTGCGGCAGGGGCCGGAGCAGGGGACCTCGCGCATCTGGCCCGGTGTGTCCGGGTGGTTCGTGCAGAATGGGCCGACCGGCCAGCCCGAGGACAGGGTCCGGGCCCACAGGCCCAGGTCCCACACGGCGTGAGCGCAATCGTAACAGGTTCGCATGGCAATCTCCATTTTTCGTGAAGCGTGAAGCGGGCCTCGTGAAGCGGCTTTCGCTTCGAGTTTCCGGGAATCGTCACGCGACGCGCTGCGTGCTCGGAGTTGCCTTGGCCGCCTGGGCCGAATTGCCGCCTCGCTGCTGCGAAGCAACGTCATAGTACGGCGATTGGGGGCGATCCGTCAAGAAATTCCCCCAGAAAATGCCCGGCCGGCTCCGGCGGGCGTGAGCAGGCTGGCAACTCGCCTGCATGAAGGTGGAATCGCCAGTAATCGCGTATCAGCCAGACGTAAGTGAATGTGTTCCTGAGCCTTTTCACAGAAGCCCGTCAGGACGGCGCGGGCGAATGGCTATTCGCCCCTACGGGGTACCGTCCGGCGGCTTTCCGTTTCACGAGCGACGAGATACGAGCAAAGCCTGCCCCGAGCGAAGCCGAGGGGAGCAACGCCCGACGCCTCATGGTGAGGCGTCGGGGAAGTTGAGCCAGGCGAATTCGCGGAAGAGTTCTTTGGCCTTACGGTCGACGCCGCGCGGTATGGGTCAGAGTCTGTCGGACGTGCTTCCGGTGGAGTGCGGCTCTCTGACCAAGTGATCCGATTCCTCCTGCAAGGCCGTATCGATAATCATGTCGCACACGTCTTCGACGAAGTAGGCGCCGTATCGGGAGAGACGGATGGCATCCTCGTCGATATCGAGACAGCCGCAGGCCGTGAGTCTTTCGACCAGAGAGCGAAAGGTATCGAGGGGTTGTTCGTGGAAGCGGCGTTGGAAACGGTTGATGTCGAGGCCGCGTTTGAGCTGTAGACTCAGGATGAGCGAACGATACATCTGGTCCTTCTTGCTGAGTGAGATATAGCGAACGGCCGGGGGTATGCCCTTTTTGATGGAGAGCATGTAGGTGGAGAGGTTCTCATGTTTATCGAAACAGGTTGTTTTCGTGTAGGATCGCGTGCGGGAGCCAAAGGCGATGATCGGCATCTCGTTGAGCCAATGATATCGGTACTCCCACTGATCTGTTTTGGTATAACGCCCGTTTTGTTCGTACCCGTGCCGCTCCATCCAATCCTGGCTGAGGTACACCATCTCGAAGAGCGTGTCATTGTCGACGACCAGGTCCGGGTTCTCTCGGTAGAGTGCGATGACGAGGGGATTCACGATCTCGTGCCTGATATACTCAATCGCAGTGGGTTGGATCTCGGCGAGAATGTCCAGGTCGTTCTTCACGCCCGCCAGGGTTTGTCCGGGAAGTCCCGTCATCATGTCCACATTGATGGCGACGCCTGCTTTCCGGGCGGTCTCCACAATGCGGTGAATCTGGGCTTGGGTGTGAAATCGATTGCACCGTTTCAGTACGTCGGCATCGAAGGTCTGGCAGCCGGTACTGATTCTGTTGATCCCCAAGTCGGACAGCCGCTGGATCCTGTCGTTGTTCGACAAGGTGGCCGGGTGGGCCTCGCAGCTAACGCTGCAATGGTCCGACAAAGCCATGTGGGACCTGATTTTGTTCAAGATCCGTTCGATCTGATCGTTGGAGAACAAAGTCGGCGTTCCTCCCCCGAAGTAGATGCAGCGAGCGGTCTTGCCGGCGAAGAGGCCCATTTCGGCAAGAAGGTCAATTTCTTTCAACAAGCTCTGCAGGTAATTTTGTTGGCGTGTTGGGTCTGTCTTATGGGGGAAGGAGTTGCAGAATAGGCACTCGGAAAAGCAGAAGGGCAGATGCACGTATACGAGTATTTCCGGTTCTAGCAAGCTCTGTTTCAGGGTGCCGAGGAACGCGCCAACCTGAGAGGGGGCGATCCACTGGAATTTATGGGGGACAAAGAGGTCCGGCTGACTCTTTGTATAGTCGATGGAACCGTAAAAGAGTTCCTTCTTAATGATCTCAAGGCTCTTGTTTGTTTTCATGCCGCTACTTTCCGATTCATTGCTCTTTGAGGTTCAGACCGGCGCGCGAGCCTCGCATTCCGCATAGCCACTGTCACCGGCTGTCGGTAGCGATTATATCTGGCCGGGCGACGGTGTCCAGGCCCAAATCCGCCCCCACGCCGCTCCTCATAATGCTCCGTGCCTTCCCTTGGTTGTGGTACGATCTTTCACCATGCTTGAGCTTGGCTCCAATCAGCCCATCACCGGCCAAAGCATCGCTGATTTGCAGGAGAAGCTGCCGCATCTCTCATCTGTCACCATCGACAGCCCCCAGTTCCAGATGCAGTAGAACGGGCTCGCCAAGTGAGTGTCAGAGCTGAGTGAACCGGGCCCACGGGTTGCATTCCGCCTCACGCACGATGCATGACGCCTTCCGGCGTCTCATCGGGAAAGTTCAGCCATGCTGAATTGAGCCGAACCTGTTCAGCTATCCTGAGGGCAGCGGCGGATTACGCACCGCCAGGGCACAGCGGCGTCAGACGATACGGGAAGCAGGAACCGAGGTCGCCATGCCTATTCCAGGATTTGGACGCACGCGGTGTCGGGGACGGTGCTTTGCTGATCGGCGAGCTCCACGGAAAAGCGAAGCGGACGGCCGACGCAATCGGAGGTCAAGGGTCCCGAGAGAGTCATCGACGCGGTGCCGGCGCCGAATTCGTCCAACGTGCCATCGAATCCGGCCAGGACCGTCGTGTCAGGCAACGCGACCTGGGGTCCATCAGGGAGATTCGGGTCGGCACAAAGCGTATATGCCAAATGGTAGCTCTGCTGTGCGTTGTCGAGACCTGCATTCATGTAGATCTCGATCGTGCCGCCTCGCTGGACGGAAACGGCGCTGACATTGGTGCCGAGGGTGGTCACGGTGAAGGTATGGGCCTGGGGCACGCCGATAAGAGGATGCGTCTCATCGCGGCCGGAAGCGTCCGTGGCTCGAAGGTAGTACTGAATCACCGTGCCGACGGGCTGGGCCGGGATGTAGGCCAGGTACTGGTGGTCGCCCAACTCGGGAGCGCGGGCCATAGGTTCGGTGTTCCAGGCGGTGCTGGATTCTGTCTCCGGTTGCGGCTCGTTGGCATCGGTCAATGCTCTCCACCGGACCGCCGGGGTGTTGTCGACGAATTCCGTCCGGCTATGCGCGACGATCTTGGCGGCGATGGGGAACCCTTGTGCGGCGGGCGGGCGATCCAGCAGCGGGACGTGCTGGATGTAGAGCATCTGCTCGTCGGGGATGCCCATGGTTATACAGTGCAGGGCGATGAAGGGGGCCCAGAAGCTCCAGGGGGGGCCCGGGATTGGGTTGGTGATCCCGATCACCTCATAGCCCGGCATGGCCGCCTCGTAGCTGGCCAGGGCATTGGCATCGGCATCACGATCCATGATAGGGACGAAGATTCTGCGATTGACGATCAGAGAGTTGATGTAGGGCTCTTGGTTCGGCGCATCCACGCGCACGATACGGTAGGGCGTGCCGTAACAACTGACCTGCCGGCGAAAATAGGCGACCGCTCTCTCCGAGCGCTCATAGTAGGAATCTGACGGGGGGACCTGTGCCACCATGATCGTATCGGGCGCGAGGAACTTGGCCAGGCAGTCGATGTGCATATACTCGTGATGGTCCCCGCCGACATTGGCGATGAAGTGGTAGGTATGGATGCCCCAGAAATCGCAAACCCGTTCCATGAATTCATCGCCCATGTCCGCGTGGTCGAGAGCGACATTGTCAAGAGAGACAGCGGTGCCTTGACCGTCGGTCATGAAATGGCCCCCCTCGACGCCCAAGCCGCTGCGATAAACGGGGTAACCCTGCTGCAAGCCGTACTGAGGGATGGGCCACTGGTCGGTTTCGCGCTGATTGAATACAAAGGCCGGCTCGTTGTGATCTGTGAACATGAACCACGGCAGTCCGTCTCGCTCGATCGGGACGTACGAGGTGCGGTAGAATTCGCAATTGTCCATGTTCACGCCTGACGCGCGGAAATGCCTCTGCGCGCTGTCGTAGATATTGTCCGCGCTATAGAGCACAATCAGTCTGAGGTCTTCTGCGAGATATCGGTACAGATCGCCCGATTCGACACCCGGGCTGGCAATCACGGCCTGCATCGGCTCGAATTCCGCCGGGATGCGAATGGGTTTGGCCGGCGGCGTGTCCAGCAGAAGACCGCTGCCTGCCCGCACCCGCTGTGCCACGAACAACAGCGCCACGAACAACCCGAGCAAAGGTAAAGGCAAGCGTTTCGAAGTGATGTGAGTATGATCCATGGCTGCGTCTCCCTTCTGCCAATGCGATGTGCAATGCACCATACCTTGCCCATCTCGCCTTGCCGGTCGGCACAGGGGATTGAACGCACCGTATACCTTGGTCTGGACACTATCAATCCCAAGAACGGTTCTTGCCGTCGCCTCTCGATTCTCCGAGCGCGGCAGGCCAATGCCGGCTCTATTATAGCAGGGCGCAGGCGCAGGGGCAAATCACGTCGCGCGGGCGTAGCGCGCTGCACAAAGTAGGCCTGTGTTTCGCTTGGCAAGCCGGCTTCCGGGCTATGGACTGCCTGCGGCGTAGGCGGTATGATTCAGAAGATAGGCGGGCAGTCGAGGGTACTCATGAGAACCTGCTGATGATAGGAAGACAGGGGCCATGGCGAAGAAGACGGAGTTGATTGGGTATTGCGGGTTGTATTGCGGGACGTGTCCGGCCCACACGGAGAGTGTGGCCAACCTGGCGCAGGAACTGCGGGCGGAACTGCGGCGGAACAAGTGCGACAAGGCAGCGCCCGGGCTGGCGAAGATCCCGCCGTTTGCGGCGTTCAGGCATTACGCGCAGTTCGACGAGCTTCTGGTCGCGCTGACGACGATGCGTTGCAGGAAGCCCTGCCGGGCCGGTGGGGGCTCGCCCGACTGCCAGGTCAGGAAATGTGCCACTGAGAAGGGTCTGTCGGGCTGCTGGGAGTGCGGCGAGTTCGTCAGGTGCGCGACGCTGAAGACGCTGGAAGAATTCGGCGACGTGGACCGATCATACCTGAAGAACCTCCGCAAGATCAAGAGGCAGGGGCCCGCGGCGTTCGCCAAGGCCCAACGCGGCTGACCGACCCTCATCCGCCCCGGTCGCGACGCAGACCCTACGGAAGCAACTATGAGCCTGTGCGGCTTCTCGTCGAACGCAGGAATGGGCGGTACAGGACTTGAACCTGTGACCCCCTGCGTGTAAAGCAGGTGCTCTAGCCAACTG
>CAYNQP010000151.1:0-8024 GCA_964399325.1 uncultured Pirellulales bacterium | reverse complement strand
CGAGCAGGGTGTGAGCGTGGAGAGCCAGGTGGAGTTGGGTCAGAAGCAGGAGGTTCTCGGGGGCATGCAGATTGTCACAGCCCAGTGCCTTTTCCGCGCGGTCCAATCCCGCGTCGGTCAGGTACGCATTCCGTTCGTTCTCGTCGGTGTCGTAATCCAGATGGGACCTCAACTCGCGCACCAGCTCCGCCATATAGTAAGGATCGGCGACCACCTCGTCTGTGCTCCCGGCAATGACCAACGGAATCCTCGCCTCGTCGATGAGAATCGAGTCGGCCTCGTCCACGATGGCGATGTGGAACGGCCGGTGGACCAGGTCGTTCTCGTCTATGCACAGGTGGTCGCGCAGGAAGTCGAAGCCCGCCTCCTTGGCGGTCGCATACGTGATGTCGCATTTGTACGCGCGTTGCCGGTCGCAGGGGGCCATTCCTTCCTGCACGAAGCCGACGGTCAAGCCCAGGAACTCATAGACAGGCCCCATCCAACCTGCGTCGCGCCGGGCCAGGTAGTCATTGAACGTCAGAATATGAACGCCGTTTCCCGTCAGGGCATTGAGGTAGGCGGGCAGCACGGCCACGAGCGTTTTGCCTTCGCCCGTTTGCATCTCGATCAGCTTGCCCTGGTGCAGGGCGATCCCGCCGATGATCTGGACATCGAAGTGATGCATGCCCAACACGCGGCGGGAGACCTCGCGCACCAAGGCAAACGCCTCGACGAGCAGATCATCCGGAGCAACGCCCGCCCGAGCCCTGACGCTGAGATCGTCCGACAGTTCCCTGAGGCGACTGTCACTGAGCTTGCCCAGCTCATCGTCCCGAGCGTTGATCTGTGCCAGGACCTTGCGGTACGGCGTCAGATCGAACTCGATCAGTCGCCCGCGAAAGCGATGAAAGGCCTGTCGTAGCTTGCCCAGGATCATGGCGTTCCTTGCTGCGGTCTTGCCGGTAGTCCGTCGCCCATGGCGATACACCGCGCGCTCATTGTAGCGGCTCTCGTCACACAAGAAACCCCATTTTCGGATCGCCCGCGCAGGAAGAAGGGCCAAGCCCAAGGGCCCGGCCCGCTAACGGGTGCCAATCTCAAGCTGCGCCAATCAGGGTAGGTCTTACCTAATCTTGACTATTCCGTCGCCCCGTGCTCGCGCAAGAGTTCGGCGATTTCCTTCTTGGCTGCCTTGATTTCCGCCGTCCAGGGTGTCTTCCTGGTATCCCCGAACCTGTTCTTCTCGCTCAAATTCTCGGCAACCGACAAAGGGGTGTGTCCGTAATAGTCCTTTGCGTTTACGTCCGCGCCCCGACTGAGGAGCAGTTGCGCCACGGCCATGTTACCATTGTCCGCGACAAGGTGCAAAGGCGTCTCGTTGCCTCTTGTCCTGACATTGGGATTTGCACCACCGTCGAGAAGCAATTTTGTCAAATCCGCATTGTCACATACGTAATGCAGAAGCGACGTGCCAGAGTTGTCTTTCGCATTAGGATCGGCGCCGTTATCCAGCAGGAGTGTGAGAATACCGATCAGCTTGGGAATATCCGGCGTCTTGGACCCAAGCCCGCTCCAGACGGCCTCCAGTGAGGGAGCGTCGCCCTCGCCCCAGGCTTTGGAGTTGACATCGGCGCCTTTCCGGATCAGCAGTTCCACTAGGTCCTTCTGCAGGTTCCGGCAGGCGTAAAGCAGAAGAAGGTCCCGGCTGGAGAGGTCGGCGCCTTTGTCGATCAGCAGTCGGACCACGTCCTCGTGGCCGTTCCAGGCCGCCGCCACTGACGGCATCGTCCCAACCGGTGTTTGTGCGTTGATATCGGCGCCGTGATCGAGAAGAAATAGCACCAGATCTTTGGCGCCATTAAGAGCGGCATAATGCAAAGGTGTCCACCCTCCCTGTGTTTTGGCGTTTACATCGGCTCCCTGGGCAATAAGTAATCGGGCCGTATCGACATCACCTCCGTATGCTGCACAATGCAGTGGCGTCAATCCTTTCTTGTACTTTGCGTCGATCTCAGCACCCTTTCGGATGAGCATCTCCGCCACGTCCCTGGAGCCTGCGAGGGCCGCCAAATGCAGAGGTGTCGCCCCGTTCAAGGCGGTGGAAGCTGCGGCTGCGTTGACCAAGGCGCCTTTGCTGAGAAGAAATTCCGCGACCTCCTTCTGACCGCCCCTTGCTGCGGCATGCAGCGGTGACGGCGAGTATGCATCCTGCGTGTTGACACCGACCCCATTCTCAAGGAAGCCCTTGACGTGTGCGAGGTCTCCCAGGTAGGCGGCCAGTTGGATCGATGAGATGTCGGCCCCTTTTGAAAGGAGCAGTTTAACGGTACCTTTGTTCGCTATGGCGGCAAGGTGCGCAGGTGTCTCACCGTGAGCGGCTTTGGCGTTGACATCGGCGCCTTGGGCGATTAGGTCTTCCACAATCTCGTTATCGCCGGCTTTGGCCGCATGGTGCAGCGGTGTTCGCCCCTCGGAATCGACACTGTTGACGTCGGCCCCACGGCTCAGAAGCAACTCTACGATGTCCGAGTGCCCATTCGCTGCCGCCAGATGAAGAGCCGTTGCGCCCGCTGGATTCTTTACCTCGACGGCAGCGCCTTTGGCCAGTAGGAGCCCAACCACCTTGTCTTGGCCGTTCTGGACTGCGACATGGAGAGGGCTGCGCCCGCTCTTATCCGTCGCATCGACTTCAGCGCCATGCGCCAGGAGGACGTCGGCCGCCTCCTCGCGCTGTTGAGTATAAATGGCAGGTTTTCTCGCCCTGCAGGCGAGGTGAAGCGGTGTTTCGCCTTGCTCGTTCCGGGCGTTTACGTCTGCCCCTTTGGCCAGCAGGAATTCGAACAAGCTTCTGTTAACTTCCTGACGACCCAGTGCAGCGTGCAGGGGCGTGTTGCCCAGGCTATCTGTGGCTTTGACGCTGGCTCCTTTGGCAAGGAGCGACGCGCAAATGTACCGCGAACCCCACCTTGAGGCCCGATGTAGAGGAGTCCGGCCCGATGCGTCTGCGGCCTCTACATTCGCACCTTTCTCCAGGAGCAGTCGGGCCACGTCTGTCCACCCATTGCCGACCGCCTCATGCAAAGGCGTCGAGCCATGCTCGTCCTTCTCGTTGACATCAGCGCCTTGGGTGATAAGTGACTTGACCTGTTCGACATCCCCCTTCTTCACAGCCTCAAAAAGTGATCTGTTCTCCTTCGCCTGTTCGGTGCGTTCGATCATGACCCGCGTCGTTGCTGCGACGGTGCTCGCCGGGTACTTTTCGATGATCTGCCCGAAGGTGGCCAATGCCGCATCGAAATCATGCATCTCATATTGTATCTGCCCGATCCAGTAGTGGGCGTTCTGGGCGATCGCGGTATTCGGGGCGACTTGCGTGACCGCTTCATATTCGGCCATCGCCCCCTCGTAATCGGCCAGCGTGTGCAGCGCGTTGGCCTTCTCGAAGTGTTGTTCAGCCTTCGAATTCGCCCCCGGTTGGTTGGCCCAAAGGGATGTAGCACACAGCCCGCAGACGATTGCCACCATCCAGCACGTGGCCCGTGATGTCACTTGCGTGTGAGTCATTTTTCGATCCTCTTATTTTGCGGCGCTGATTGATTGCGCCATGTCCATCAATTGTGAAATCTCGGCATTGCCGACCAGGACGTACAGCCGGGCATCGTCCCGCCAGGTGAGAATAGTGCCGCCGGCTTGCCCGTTGTTGCGATACACGACATACTCTCGGAAGTCCTGCGGCCCGAGCCCTCGCCGACCGTCCAGAGGCTGCTCGAACAATGAGATGGAACTGATCCCATTGGTATACAGCAGTTGCAGAGCATCCCGGTCCTCGATCCTGCGGATCTCCTCCAGCCTGTAGCACGGGCGCAGCCACGCCGGACAGACCAGGTCGAAATCGGCCGCCTGCCGCGCCTCCGAGAGTGTCAGCGTGTGCCCGTTCGAGATGGCGGGAGATTCGGATGAATCGACGGCCTGTTGAGACGGCCGCCCTCGAAAAATCAGGCCCGGCTGCATGGACTCCGGCTCACCGTAGATCTCATAGTAGAGCAGGTCCTCTCGATCTAATCGCATCTGCAGCGGAGGTGGCGCGGCCGTATTCAAGGAAGCCTGTTGAGCGACAACTTCCTGATGCTCCGCTAGGTAGACATTGATTGTGGCCGGATCCTCGGCCGGGGCAGAAGCCATGGCACGTCGAGCTGATTCGAGTTTGTTCTCCAGGTCTCTGATTCGCCTGTATGACACAAGACAGACCGACCAAGCTGCGATAACAAGAAACGCGGCCGCCAGATAGCCCGCTCTGCGCCAGACTTCGCGCCTCCAGGTGGTCGGCCCGGCCGGAGTGGCTCGTTCTCGCGCCTTCGCCAAGGCTTGCTCCACGTCGGCGAGTACCTGCTGATCCATTCGGCCGGTGGTGGTCTCGTTCCAGTTCCGTACCATTGCCTCTATGTCGTCTGCCGGTCTCATTTGCCAGACTCGCTATTCAATAGTGACCGCAGTTTGTCCAATCCGTATCGATATCGTCCGTGCGCCGTGCTGAGCGAGACGCGTTGGGTCTTGGCGATGTCGCCAAACGTCATCTGCACCTTGAGGTGCAACAGGACGGCCTCTCGCTGCTCGTAGGGCAGTTGGGTCAGGGCCTGCTGGAGCCGCACCCGCTGTTCCGTCGCCACGGCGAGTTCTTCCGGGTCCTTGTCAGGCCCGGCCGCCCAGATTCCAGGCTCGCAGTTCTCAGCCCTACGTACTCTGGCGCGAATTCGGTCGCGGGCCAGGTTGGCGGTGCACGTCGCCAGGTAGCCTTTCAGACTGCCGGTCAGCCGGAATTGAGCCGCGGACTTGGCGAAGCGGACGAACACGTCATGCACTACGTCTTCGGCCGCAGCTCGTTCTCCGAGCAGGCCCCTGGCCAGGGTCAGAAGATAGTCCTTGTACTTCAGATAGATCCGGCGCATCGCGTCCTTGCTGCCGTGCCGGCACCTCAGAACAAGTAGCTTATCTTCCAACATCAAAAGGCCTGCCCGATTCACATGTGTTTGACGATCGTCCACCCATCATAACGAATGAGCGATGTCCTTTTACATAGACCAGGTTCGATTTCTGGATTGATTTCCAGCGCATGCAGAAGGCCGGACCTCCGCCGGCCCGGCCTTTTCAGCGATGTGGCAATGCGCTCACTTCTTGACCTTGTACTCGAATTCATAGGTCTCATTCTTGTACAGATCCTTGCCTTGGCAGCGCAGCGCGAAGCCCTCGGCCGTCTTGTCGTACGCAAATGGTTCGCCACTGAAGGGATCGCACGGCAGACCCGCGGGCAGGCTTTCAGGCAAGCGGTCCGTCTGTGTGTATGACAAGTAAAGCGCAATAGCATTCCGCAGCGCGTTCGATTGGGCCTCCAGTCGCAGGGAGAGAGCGTAGATGTGCTGGAACGTCGGTGTGAAGCAGACTGCCAGGGTCGCGTCGGGATTCGTGTCGAAATCCGTCGACAGCTTCTTGTCCAGTTGCTCCAGTTTCTCATGCGCCTGGGTATACGGCATGTCAAAGGCCGCTCCAACGCGGTCCATGAAGCCGTTCCAGTAGGCGACGTTGTTGACGTAGAATTGCGGATTGGCCGTGCGCAGTCGTTCCAGAATTTTCGTCTTAAGATCGCCATCGTCCAGCCCGGCTTGTACCGCATGGCCGATTCTTTCCGGAGCCATAGAGATAATCGCTGCCTCGCGTTTCCAGTCGAGCACGGGCTCGATCGAATACGGCTGCTTGTCGAACTCCGCTAATTCCGCCTGCAGCCACATCAGCGTTTCCATCTCCGGCGGCATCTCCGACACGATCCGGGTGACGCACTTGTGGGTCGCCGCCGTGATGGCCGTTCCGACCAGATAGCATATGAGAGGACGTGCGTTGAAGTGGCGCGCCATTCGGTACATGGCCACACAGTGCTCCAGGGCCTTCCTCGGATGGCCTTTGTCGGCCTGCATGATGGCCTCGGGAGCGATCAGAAAGAAGATGTCTCTAACCTTGTGGTGGGGGGGCAACAGCACTTCAGTGCCCTGGGAGTAATCCAGTCCCCAGTCGCAGTGCTCGATCCGGGTGGCATCGAGCACCATGTCGATCACCCTTCGGTTCTTCGCCAGGCATTCTTCTACCGTCTCGTTCAGTTCAATCCGGCCTTGCCGATAATCGTCCAGCATGGACTTGGTTCCGTCGTTCGGCTCATACAGCATGAAGGCTCTGTAATACAGTATGGCGGCGTTGTCCGGCGGGTAAGCCCTCGCTGGTGATGCCCAGGCCACGAGTGTCACGATGAACAGCAAGACGATCACTAGATTGCTTCTCATTGTCATATGTTCTTACTCCCAAGGTGATTCAGTTCGGTCTCCAGATCAGTCAGAAGCTCCTCGATCGAGGGAGTCTCCGCATCTCTTTGGGGCGTTCCGTAGGCTCTTCTGTATTGATCCTCCACCGCTTCTATTCCGCCTTGTCTGAAGGCTTTCTCCAGCGATATCGCTGTCGCCAGTTCGAGCGGAGAGACGATTTGGTGTCCTGCGTTCGTCCGTCCCGGTTCAGACCGTCCGTGACGGGGGACGACTGGGGCCGTGACAGTGTTCGTGGCATGGAAAGAGCGGGCGAAGTGGTGGATGCCAAGAATAGTGGCAAAGACAACTGCCGCCGCGACAGCCAGTCTGCTGATTCTGCGTTTCATCATTCCTCTCCATATTGGAACGATGTCGCCTGTCGGCTTCGCGTGCTGATACTCCAGCGCTGGCAGTACGCGGGCTTGGCGGGCTGCCATATCCGCATCGATTTGGGCGAAGTGGTCGATCAGGAGGGCGTCTTCCTGCTCCAGGGCCTGCGCGCACTTGCGGCAGTCGGCGCAGATGATCAAATGCTCTCGAAGCGCGTGCTCATCCGCCTCAGGCAAAGTGCCCGAAATCAAATCTGAGATATGGTCCCTGGTTTTCTGGCAGTCACGTTTCATGGCGATCTCCTTCGGTCAGCAGGGCGTGCAGTTCGTACCGCGCCGCCCGGATCCGCTGGCAGACCAGCGAGTGGGAGATACTCAACTTCTTGGCGACATCTCCGGCGTTTTTCTCTTCAAAGTAGTACATGGTCAACGGCAGGCGAAGCTCCAGAGGCAACGCGCTGATGGCCCGCTCCAAATCATGGTTTTCATTTGTCCTCGGTGCGTGTTCGGTCCTGTGCCCGGTCACTCTGGCCTTGAGGCGCTTCTGCCGGCGGAGAAGATCGAGGCACAGATTTCTGGCGATCTTCAATATCCAGGGCTCGAACCGCCCGATTCTGGCCAGCGTCCTGATGTTGGAGAGCCCCTTGAGCATCGCCTCCTGGGCGACGTCCTCGGCATCGTGCACGTTGCCTACCATGCCCAGGCACAGGGCGAAAACGTGTCTGTAGTGCCTATCGACCAGGATCGCATACGCGGCCTTATCACCGTGCTGACAAGCACGCACTGCATTGTCATCGACTGCATCGTTCAATCGGGGTCCCCAACCTGCTCACACTATCACGACGAACGCCGGAGGCGCCGGATGTAGAAAAATCGGCCAATCCGCACAAATCTCTCCTGCGCGCCGCATTATAGCGGCAGAGACACCCCGGTAGCACCCTCGCGTCACCGGCAGTGCCGCCGGCGCACGAAAAAGGCCGGACCTCGCACCGGGTCCGGCCTCCTCTCGCAAACCAAAGGTCTGTCTATCGACTGATCTTGAATTCGTACCCTTCTGTTTCCTTCTTTGGAATATCCTGGCCTCGGCAATGGAGGGTGAAGCCTTCGGCGGTCTTGGCATAGTTGAACGGCAGGCCACTGAATGGGTCCGGCGGCGAATCCGACGGCAAGCCCTCGGGCAATCTCCCGGTCTGGGCCAGGGCGATGTAGACATCGATCGCGGCTGAGATGGCATTCAGACGCGCCTGTCTTTGGGTGGTTATTCTATAGGCCCTTTTCATCGCCGGCCCAAGCTCACCGTCGTAGGCCGCCAGCGACGCGTTCGGGTCGTTCATCATTTCCTCATGGAGCTGCTGCATCAAATCGTCAA
>CAYNQP010000150.1:0-8045 GCA_964399325.1 uncultured Pirellulales bacterium | reverse complement strand
GCCGACCGCCCCGCTCGCATCCAGGATCAGCCTGAACCACAGCGCCCCGAAGATGAGCATCACCGTGTCGGGCTCTTTCGCTGCTTTGAAAATGCCGCCCCACCGCCGCAGCTCGACGCGATGCAGCAACAGCAGTCCCAGAATGGCCAGGAGGATTCCTATCGCGGGCGGTACGTTCAAGACCACGTACAGGACCGCGGTGAACGCAATCGGTCAGAACGCCTGCATGAAGTCTCGCACGTGCGCATGAAGCGCGGCCTTGGACTCGGCCTGCTCCTTGCGTCGCGGCGGGATACCGACCAGCAGCAGGAATACGACGCCGCCGACCGTCCCGGCAACGCTCAACGCCAAGTGGTGACTAACCAGTTGCCATGCCGAGATGCCCAACATGCCCTGGATGAACGGGACAGACGGAAAGAGCGGCCAGATGGGCTCCCATTGGTGCCGAAAGAGAAAGTTGATCGCCGCCAGGCGGCTGCGCTCGATCCCAATCTTGTCGCCGGCGTCCCGCACCATCGGGGCCGACAGCATGATCCCGCCCGGCGTCGGCAGCATTCCCATCATCAGGGGGATCGCCGCCAGGGCCACACGCCGGCTGCGGAACAGCCCCCGCATCGCCGGCTCGAGGCGCGCCGAGATACCGATCTGCGTCATGGCGTGCCCCACCACATTGACGAGCAACAGCAGTGCCGTCAGCGAGACGAACAGGTACGGCGTCGTTTCCGCCAAGGGCTCGGCCCGCCACTCGGTGGCCAGTTTCCGCCCCATCGCCCCCGGCGTCACCCCAAGCAGCGCCGCCAACACCGCCGCCGCAACCACCATGGCCAGACCGATCTTGACCCGGACCCGCAACAGGGCGACCAGAGCCAACAGCGAAACGAATATCGCGACTAATGCGTCCATTACGGCCCGATGTCTCCAACCCCAGCGCAGAGATCAACACGTGCAACGAATCCGTGGGATTCTATCTGCCTCTGTGCTGCCGAGAAAGCGCTAACTCAGCCCGCGTGGGCGAATCAGCCTGAAGATACGTCATTTCGTCGAGGCCGAGCGGCCCAGACGCGTCAAAATGCAGGCGATAACGGTCACGACGGCGATGAATCCGCCCACCGTGAGAGCCAACGGCATGAGCCCTGACACATATCCGCGCCCTGCTCTGATTTCGTCGGTCAATATCTCCGTGAGAAGATGACCGCAGATGAGGGCAAACCTGACAATGACGACCGCGCAAATCGTGAACAAGGCAGCCAACATGGTGGCCAGGAGCTTTGGCATCGCGATCTTCCCGGAGAGGGTCGCACGGACATAACCGCGACCTATCAGCAGCCCAAACACCGCGAGAAGTGCATCCCACCCGTCGTACCGCTCCCCAGTCGAAACCGCCACCAGAACGACACCAATGTACGTGCCTATAGCCAGACATCTGTCGAGATTTCGCCCGCCTTCGCTCATTTTTCTTCCTCTCAATTCAGCTTCGCGCCCGTGCATGGGAAACTTCCTCAATATCGCCCCTGCGTCCTACGGTATTCTATCAAGCGGCGGACGCCTTGCCAAGGAATCACGAGATTTCCCTGGCAAGCGGCCTCGCACACCCTCCTTCTGAGAAAAATGCCGTCGCCCTGTCACCTTTTGGCCTGTCCCGCCACTATCAGAGTGGCTGCGCCGCTGGGATGGCGGTGTGGCGAATGGATTGGGTGGAAAACCTATGCCGGGAGCCCGGATTTTCGTCATATTCTGCTACGGCCTTCTCGGCATCGGCATTCAGGCTCTGCTCTTTCGGGAATACATAACGGCTTTGGACGGCCGCGACATCGGCATCGGCTTGTTCTTCGGAACGTGGTTCCTGTGGGTGGCTGCGGGGGCGTTCCTGTTCCGCAAGGCACGTCGGCTGACATCCCAGCTTGCCAAGGCGGTGGAACTGCTTCTCCTGGCCTATATTCCCGCGTTTCTCTTACACTATGGCCTTATCGTCTTCTTTCGAGGGGCAGCGGGGGCCGAGTCGCACGCATTCGCGACGGCCCAGCGCATTCTCGGGTGCTCTTTGTTGGTCACGGCCCCCGTCTGCCTTTTAACGGGTTTGCTCTTTCCAGTCCTCTGTCGCTGGGCGACAGATCATGGAGATCTGTCCATCGGCCGCATCTACACACTCGAAGCGGCTGGCGGTACTATCGGCGGTCTGGGTGTAACCGCCCTGCTCTACCTGGGTACGAGCACGGCCGGCGTCTTCGTCTTGTTGGCCGTGCTGATATGCGGTGCGGCGGCCTGGTCGGTCTGGACCGAGTCGAGGCAGACCCGCAGCAGGATCAAACAAGCCATCACCGCGGCCTGCCTCGTCGCCATGCTCGGCGCCATCGCTTTGCGCGCCGACGTGCCCGTGACAGAGGCGGTTCACACGTACCGTTGGAGCCAGGTCGTGCCCGGCGGCACCCTGGGCGGCAGCTTCTCGACTGCACAGGGCAAGTATCTCTACGGAACCGACGACAACCGCTGGATCGTCGTCCGAGATAGCAGGGTCTACGAAACCGTCGGGGACCAAACCGCGGCTGGAAGGGTAGCGGCGCTGGCCTTAGCGCAGAACACCCGGGCCGAGCACGTGCTGGTCATCGGCGACGGATTGTCGGTGTGCGAGAGCTTTCTGAAATCACCCAACGTCAAAACGGTGGACTGGTTCGCCCCGGACCCGCGGTATGTGCGGTCCATGTTGGCCCATCTGCCCGAGACGTTTAAAGTCTCCGACCCGCGCCTGCAATACGTGGCTGGAGATATTCGCACGACGCTGACCGGCAAGCCGGAGACTTACGACATTGTGATCGTCAACCTACCCGGGACCGTCAACGCCGCACTGAGCCCATTCCTTTCGACCGAGTTCTTCGAGCACGTCAGGCAATCCCTTCGACCTCTCGGCCTCGTCGTCTTAGGCATCACCGGCGGAGAGAACGGCGGCGGTGACGACCCCGCTTACCTCGGGGCCTGCGTAAAGGGCACGCTTGATGCGGTGTTCGCCCAGACGATCCTGGCGCCGGCCGGAGCGCGGACCTACTTCGTATCGGCCCCGGCGCCCTATCTGCAAGTCTCTCCCATGACTCTGCAAACGCGCTTCAGCCTGCTGGAGAATGCAAGTGACATCTTGCCGCCCGAGGACCTGTCGGTCGTATACCGTCCCGGCCGTGCCATGGAAGTATTGGATTCGTATGACGCGGCCGCCTTGCCTCCGCAGCTCGTCGGTTCCGACCACAACCTGAATCACTACCTGGGCCAACTGCTGCAGACGACCCACGACTCGGGGCTGTCTTTGATTGAACCAGTCCAGGCAATGCTGCGCGGCGGCCCGGTCATTGTGATCGTCTCTATCGTGCTGCTCGCCCTGGTGCGCCTGATCTACATCATCACAACGGCCCCACGAAAGAAGCAAGCTTGCAGTTCCGCCAACAGCGACGTCCTGCAATCTGACATGCGGCTGGCAATCAGCATCTCCGGCATCGCAAGTATTGCCACCCTTATCGTTCTGATGTACGCCTACCAGATGCGATACGGTTCCCTGCATCTCCACGTGGGACTGATATCCGCACTGTTCATGCTCGGACTGACCGTGGGAGCCGCCGTCTTAGGAGGCACTGTCTCATCGCTGCGGCGCGGAGGTTCCCAGCCGGTGTATTTCGTCCTGTGCGTGCTGCTGACACTCCTGAGTTTCCATACGGTCTGTCTGGTCGGAGCCGGCCTCTGGATCGAGCACGCCATTCTGACGCAGCCCATCTTCGCCGTCTGGTTGCTGGCGAGTGGGCTTTTCTGCGGCGGCACCCTCGCGTCGAGCGTAAAGACACTCGAGCTGTGCGGCCTCAACGCGGAATCCACCGCCGCTCGCTTGAGAGGCACCGGTCACCTCGGCGCCGCCATCGGCGCCGGTCTGGCAACTCTGTTTCTGGCGCCGTTGCTCGGACTCCAAGCGACCCTGTACGTTGTCGCCGCGCTCGTGCTGGCGAATCTGGTCTCAGCGGCCGGCATGCACTATAAGGTGGCGCGGCCGGGGCCGCGCGTCATTCCACACCCCGTGTTCACACCCCTCGGCTATACTCTGTTCGGCCTGGCGCTGTCCGTCATTGTCAGCTCGCACATTCTCGCGTACATCGAGAGATCCAAGACAAAATCCCAGGGCGTGACGGTCATCCAGGAGTGGGTGGAAGGTCGCAGGGTCTCCATCAAGACAACGACCGTAGCGGCGACCTCCAAGCAAGTGCCCTACCACGAGCTTCACGAACGATCGCGGCTCAAGGGCTATATCTTCCGATCCGAACACTTCACGGGCACGGTATACGGGTACGGCGGCCCCATGTCGGTCATTTCGCTTGCGGACCCCAACGGCACGCTGATCGACTTCAGGATAACGCGGTCGCGTGAGACGCCCAGGTATATCAGCCGGATTCGCGGTTGGATGGACGCGCTCAAGGGCAAGACCGTGTTCGGCGACAATCCCATGGCAGGTGTCAATGCCGTCAGCGGCGCCACCTTGAGCTGCAACGCCATTCTCAGATTGTTGCGTAACTCCGGCGGGCAGTTCGCCGCCTCCGTTTTCGGCCAGCGGGAAATGACCCAGACCGCGCGGCAAGACTGGATTGGAAGAATCAACTGGCCTCTGGCATGCTGGGGCGCGGGCGCGCTGCTGGCCCTCGGCGTGATCTACCACGGCAGGCTTTGGAGTCGCCTGGCCCTCCTGGCATTCACCGCGGGCGTTGGTGGTTTCTGGCTGAACAAGCAGTTCTCCACCGATCACGTGATACGTCTATTGAGCGGAGACGGGCTGCCGGCCGGTTCGATTGGGGGCTTGTGCCTGCTGTTGGGCGTGCCCCTGCTGATCCTGCTCTTCGGAAACATCTATTGCGGCTATCTCTGTCCCTTCGGCGCGCTGCAGGAACTGGTCGGCCTGATCGTTCCCAAGCGTTTCAAAGCCAGATTGCCTCTCTCGACCATCACCGCCGGCCGATTTGTGAAATACGCCGTGCTCTTCGTTCTGGTTGTCGCCTTCTTCGCCACGGGGAGCCGACGTTCCCTTGAAGCCGATCCGTTGATCTCCGTTTTCGACAGGCAGTCCTGGGCCGAGGGCTTCCTGACCTCATACGGCCTGATCATTGCCATCCTGGTGTTGCTCGGTGCCCTGCTCGTGACACGTATGTGGTGTCGCTATTTGTGTCCCACGGGCGCTTTCCTGTCACTGCTCAATCGCGCCGCGTGGTTGGCCCGCCTCTTGCCGGCCAAGAAATTCGGACGATGTGAGTTCGGATTGTCCGGCCGCGACCACCTGGACTGCATTTACTGCGACCGCTGCCGATATGAGAGCCGCCTGATCCCGGCGCGGGATGATGTGGTCGCCAAGACCCACCCGAACATCCGCTCACGACTGTTCCTGATCGTTCTCGTAGGTATGGCCCTGTTCACACTGGCGCCCCTTCTGCGAAAAGCGCCGTCGGCTGCACCGCCGACAGCCGCACCAGAAATCAGCGCCTCCAGCGAAGTCCAACTCGCTCCTGAGACTGCATACCCACGGCAGCGCAGGCGGCGAGGCCGATAAGTCATGCCATGCGACAAGAGACCCACGGTGGACGATCTTTGGAGGAACCGTTGACGCCGCGACAGAGAGATGATAGCTTGGCGTCGCCTTAGGAGATACAAACATGGAATTGTCATGGGTCAACAAGCTCCGCATCGCCCTGGTGGCTGCGTTGGGGCTCATCACGATCGGGATTCTCGCCTGGCCGGCGGTCGCTCCGGCAGACCCCCTGGCACCGGTCCGCTCGGCCGGCCTGAGTCTTCCGGGGACGATGACTCTGCTGGCCCTTGCCTTCGGACTCGGGATTATCGGCTATTTCGTCACGTGGCCCCACGGCCGTGAGATCGGGATACTGACCGTACCTTTTGGACTAACGGTCTGGGCCGCTCGCTCCGGGCCCATGCGCGTGCTGACCCAGGCGTACGTGCAGCCCGCTGAGCGCGAGGCCCTCCTGCACTCTCTGCGGTTCGAACCGTTCTATTGGCTGTTGATTGTCGCGGCCGGGTTTGCCGGAGTGATCGTAGCCCAGCGTCTTCGGCCGGCATCAGGACCTCCATTAACTATCTCCAAGATAAAGAGTTATCTCAAGACCGAAACGGTTATCACCGTCCTTCTAACCTTGATGGTGTCCGTTCTGGTTTCCCAGTTCTTCCTGGGCGCCTTTGCCCAAGACCTGCCAACGTCTGATAAGACCGCGGCCGCCCAGCCCGCCACGGGTCAGATCCTGTTTGCCGGCATAGCCGCCTTTGCCATCGCCGCGTTTGTCGCCAAGAAGTTCTTCGGCATCAGCTACATCTGGCCCACGGTCGCATCCGTATTGGTGATCCCCTTCGCGGAAGTGGCGTACTGCCGAGGCGATACGATTCAGACACTTACCGAGACCCAGCCGGCCACATCCTTCCCCCACGCGGTCCTGACCATCCTACCCCTCCAACTGGTGGCATTGGGAGCCATCGGGTCGGTTATCGGCTACTGGCTGGCTGTCCAATACGACCACTGGCGGACCCACGAAACCGGCTGATTAGCGACCCTTGATTTCGTTTTTTTTGAACCCCTAAGCAACCACAAGTATTTACATGTAAACACTTTACGCGCCACACGTCTTATAATTGGCATGCCCCATTCCAAGAAAACGGAATTTGTCTGGTTTCGCCTCCTAAATTGGCCGACATAGTAGATGTCCTAACGCCCTGCCGGTCAGATACAAGGCCAAGGGCGTAATGTTAGGAACCTTGTGTAATTGAGGTAGAATAGAAAGAACAAAACGAACACAGAAACACCACTTTACGTAGGGAATATTGTAAAGCCAGCCGACAAAAGGAGTTAACGATGTTGGTGCTAAGCAGACAAAGAGATGAGTCCATTATGATCGGCGATGACGTCGAGATCACCATTGTAGACGTCCGCGGCGACAAGGTTCGATTGGGGATCAACGCCCCCAAGTGCATCCCTGTCCACCGCAGGGAAATCTACGACGCCATCCAGCGAGAGAAAGCACAAAAGGCCGCTGAAACCGACGCTCAGGACAAGTCACCGGGGGAGCAGACCGACAGCGCTGAGGAAGCCGCCCAAGAAGAGAAGACAGAAGAGCATCAGCAACACTAATCCTTCCGGCACATTCACCGCATCGTCTCCCATCTGTCACTGAATTTCAGCAACCCTCCTGCCCTCCAGGGGGTTTTCTTGCGCACTCGAACACGGCATGCACCTCGTCCGCGCAGCAATTCCCAAGATTATTATCAGCCCTCATCGCTGAGTCATCAAACCAAGAGCAACCGGATGCAAGATGGCCCCCTGCCTCGTTACGGGACCTGTCTGAAAAGGGCCATGGTTTTCGCCGTGCCAGACACCCCGGCAAATACGCAGTTGCGTAAGCACCGTGAACCGATATGATCGGCTCTCCGACTCGATCATGACAACGCTCCTCAAAGGGTGGTTCAAAATGGCACATCGAAAGCAGGAGACTAAAGGTGCTGTGGCCGCAACAGTCGCGTTGGCCGCGTGCGTAGCATTGTGTGCCGCCGGGGAGAAGCAGGTCGAATTGCAGCGAGACTACAACGTCAAACCGGTGCCGTTCAACAAGGTCCATGTCGAGGATGGCTTTTGGACGCCGCGTCTTGATACCAGCCGCAAGGTGACCATGCCCTATGCGTTCAAAAAGTGCGAGGAGACCGGACGCATTCGCAACTTCGAGAAAGCCGCGGGGCTGCGGCAAGGCAAGCACGAAGGAATCTACTTTGACGATTCTGACGTTTATAAGGTCATGGAGGGCGCCGCCTATTCACTGCAAGTCAATCCCAACACGATGATGCGGCTCTACTTGGACAAGCTGATTACCACGATGCGCGCGGCCCAATGGGAGGACGGATACCTGTACACGTTCTACTCGGTCCCCGAAAAACAGCCCGACAAGCGCTGGACGAACGTGCAGTCGATGCACGAGCAGTACTGCGTCGGGCACATGTACGAGGCCGCCGTGGCGCACTGGCAGGCCACGGGCAAG
>CAYNQP010000149.1:0-8061 GCA_964399325.1 uncultured Pirellulales bacterium | reverse complement strand
AGCCGGTCGCCTGCCCAAGCCATTATCGCCGAGAGAGCCGGTCAGATCTACGGGTTCCCAAGTATCGGGAGCCTGCTCGACATCCAATCGGTGGGCGTGGACAGATTCAAGAGAATCGCGGACCTGATCACCATTCGTTCAGACGTCTATACGATTCGCTGCGTCGCGACCGCCGCTGTCAGCGGAGCGACTTTGCAGACCGAATGCATCGTGGACCGAAGCGCGACACCGTGCACCGTCCTCTACTGGTACCAGGGAGCCAACTATTGATGAGCAAAGGCACGAAGACACCCCATGTGGTCATTGCCGCCACGAAAGACGATACGGCGTTCAAGGCTGTTGCATTGCGCCGGCAGGACGGCTCCGTGGAATTGCTGTGGAGCAAGTGCATGCAGGCGGACGACGGCACGTGGGGCGATTTCGCCACGCAGTGCCGGTTGGCGGCGGATTCCGGCTCTGGGGCTCGGGCCACAGTCGTCGGTATAGACTCGACTGCCGTTGCATTCTACAGGATCAGCGCCCCGCACGTGGGCAAGGAGGAGACGGCTGCTATGGTGAGGATGCAGGCCGAGTCGCTCCTGCCGCTGCCGGAAGATCAGATCGAGGTGGCTTGGCGCAGCACGCCGTCCAGCAACGGAACGGTCGATGTCACGATGGCGGCCGCCCGCCGAGATTACCTCCGCAGATTCGCCGAGGATGTTCGGGCCTTTGATCCTCAGACCGTCGTCCCGGCGTGTGAGGGAACGGTCAGAGCCTGGCAGGAACTGTTCTCCGGGCGAGAGCGACGGGCACTCATCTTGAGCCTCGGCGTCAGAAGCACGCAGGTTAGCCTGGTGGCCGACGGTTTGGTTACTGGCGCCGCCGTGCTGGACACAGGGACGAACGATCTGGTGGGGGCCGTATCGTCTGAGTTCACGGCCGAGATGGAGCGGTTCGCCCAAGACGTGCAGGCGGTTCTCGACTCCTTCGCGTGGAAGGATCCGGTTTCGTGTCCGATGTTTGTCCTCTCGGATGGCAGCGAGGCGGTCGATAGCATCATTACCTCCCTGAACACCGCCGGGATGAACGCGCAGGCGAGCCTGCCGCAAGCCCAAGCCTTACACGTGCCGCCGGGGTTTGGAGCAAAGGACATCTACGAATATCGTGTGCCACTCGGCCTGGCCTTGATGAGATTGGATACGCCTGCCGCGGGGTTGAATCTTCTCGAACGAATCAGTGAGGCGCGAGAACAGCAGAAGGCCAAGTCGGCGTGGTATTCCACTACACTCGCTGTCGCTATTGCGGCCGTCATGTTGGTGGCGTTGATCGTCGTAGCGTACGTTGTGGACGTGGCCAGTGAGAAACGACTGACCGCCTTGGTCAGTCAGGACGTCTTTGAGCAGGCCAGGCAGCGCCAGACGCTGCTCAAGACCGTGGCCCGCCACCGACCGGATCTGCTCGGACTTCTGACGGAGCTCAGCGAGGGCGAGAACAACGGCATCGTTCTCGACGACTTTCAGTTCAAGAAAGGACAATTGGCGGCCATTACGGGCCGGGCCGACAACATGGAACAGATGTGGAAGTATCAGGCCAATCTTCGTGACCGGAAGAATATCAAGGACGTGGATATATCGAACGCTACGCAAGACCGCAAGGCCAAGAAGATCAAGTTCACAATGATCTTCCACTACAAGAATTTCACTAAGAAGGGAGCCTCGCTCTAGGTCTTAGCGAGGACGGACTATGGCAAGAAAACTGACGCAACGAGAGACACGCACGCTCATCATCGGGGCGATTTCAGTTGTGGCCATATTGGCATTCACCTATGGCACAAAGGGCTTCGATCACTGGCAGAAGATCAGGGCTTCCCTGAAATCGACCAGGGCCAAACTCAAGGAAGTGGCCGTTGATCAAACCAAACAGGCCGGGCTGCTGTCGATTGTGCCTGTGGCGGAGTTGCCGAAGCCTGAGGACCAGCAGAAGTTCCTGTTCCGCGACAAGCTGTACGAGCAGTTGAAGAAGGCCGGCATCAAGACCGAGCCGCTGACGATTGTCCCCTCGCGGAGGAAAGTGGATCTTCCGTACAGAGTCTTGCTGGTCAAGTGCAAGGGCAAGTGCAAGTTCGAGCAATTGCTCGACTTCCTGGCGGCGCTGAACGAGAATCCGTATCTTGTCGGTATCGAGGAACTGCGTTTTCAGTGCGATATGAAACAGCCCCCGGACAAACGCAAGGAAGTCGAGATCGATCTGACGGTTTCGACATTCGTCAAGTCGCCGGAGAAGACGCAGCAAATGAACGATATCTAATCTGAACTGTGAGACTGAATATGGCACGGAGAAACGAAAGTCATTCGATAGGGTCTGTATTCCTGGCGGTAGCTCTGTTGCTGGCGGCGCTGGCCTTTGCCAAGGGGGCAAGCTTCTTCGCCGGGCCGGCGCGGGCCCGCAGCATCATAGCTCAGGCCTCCGCCTTGAGCAAGCCGGACCCGGCCGGTGTACAACCGTACCTGGACGAGACCAAGAAGACCGCAGAGGCCTTGAAGGAGCAGAATCTGTTCATCAAGCAGCCACCCAAAGCGAATCCCGTCAAGCAGGTTGACGGCATCCTCGGCAGCGAAGTTCTCATCGGCGGCAAGTGGTACAAGATTGGCGATAAGATTGGCGATGCCAAGGTGATATCCATCGAATCAACCGAGGTCACCATCGAATGGGATGGCAAGCAGACGAGCTTTGCACCCATGGCGGGCGCCAGCAAGGGACGTCCAGAATCGTCAAAGAAGCCTGAATCGGCGCCCTCGGCCAAGACCGCCCCGGTGGCGAGACCGGCACCGAAGACGGACGTCGCGGAAGTCCAGCTTGTTGCCGCTCCTCAGGATGACGATCCGTTTTCCTGGATGGGTGTCGATCTGCCGGAGAAGGCAAGAGCGATGTTGCTGGAGAAGTGGAACAGCATGTCCGATGAAGAGAAGGAGAAGGCAAAGAGCGACTGGAACCGCATGTCCGACGAAGAGAAGCAGCAGGCGGCTGAGGCCTTCGAGAGAATGTAGCCGCAGGAGCAACAGAAACTCAGGCAGGAGATGCGCGAGCGTCCGGTCAAAAGAGGTTGATAGTCAGGTGTTAGGAGAAAGGTCGGGAACATGAAACATCTCAACGTAGTCGTTTTCGTTGTTGCCGCTGCGGCAGTGCTGGTCGCCGCCTACGCCGTCGGTCTGCTGGTGCGGCAGGCTCGAACGCCGAATGTCGAGCCGCCGTCTCAGGAGGTTTCTGAGCCCAACGCAGTGACGAGCCAGGACGCAGTCGCTGCAAGTCGCCGGGCCGGCCGGGGCAGCAAGGAGCCGACTGAGGAGGAAAGGGCCGCGGCGAGACAAGCGAGGGCCGAACAACTCGCCAAGATGCAGAACCTGACGGACGAAGAGAAGCAGCAGTTCAGAGATGAGATACGCCAGCAGTTCACCAGGGATCCGCAGGGGCAACGCCGCAGTCTGTCTGAAGAGGAACTGGCGCAGATCGCACTCAGAGAGGCCGTCCGCAAGCAGAGGCGCCAAGGAGGACAGGGAACTCAGGCGACACCGATGGAAGTGAACGAGTCTTCCCAAGGGGCTGCCGTCGGCGAGCGAGCAGCCGAAGAAGAAACTTCGGAGCCAAATACGACGGATCAGAACTGAAATCCAACCACAGACCGATGGGTGAGCAGGAAAAGCGAGGTGAGTAAAGTGGAACGATCAAAAGTGCTCATATGGACTCTTGTGTTGGCCGCCGCCGCCGTCATTGTCTGGCGTGTCGGTTTCTATACCCCCGAGCCCACGGTGCCGACCACTCAGCAGACGGCTGGAATGGCACCATCGAGTGCGACTGCGGCCGATCCCAAAGAGCCGGTCGACGGCCGAACAGGTCCGAACGAAGACTCCAACGCGCCGTCCGACGCCAACAGGCCCGACGAGCCCGCGGCTGATGGCGAGCCGAACCGACCCGCTCCATCCGAAGGCGGATCCCAACCGGCGGAACCCAACGCGCCGTCCGAACCGAATGAGCCGCCGCTGGAGGCCGTCAACCTCAAAGACGTCGAGATGAAGAACGTCATTGACAAGATCGCCAAGTGGACGGGCAAAACCGTCATTCCTTCCGACGAGGCGATGAAGCAGAAGATCACGATCTATGCGCCCGAGAAGCTGCCCCGCGCCAAGGCGCTGTCGACGATCTACAGTGCGCTGCGGATGAAGGGTTTCATCGCCGAGGAGTCCGACGATACGATCTTCCTCAAGCCTATCAAGGAAGCCCGGCTGGGCGTTGTTCCGACCATCACTGCTGATGAACCGCTGGCCATGTTGGAGAACAGGGACCAGATTGTCCGGAAGTTGTTCAAGCTGAACAACTACGCTCCGGCCCAAATGAGCGCGGTCGTTCAGCCGCTGGTTGGCGAATATGGCTACGTGGGCGCCGACGAGACCACCGGCACTCTCATGGTCATTGACACCGTTGCCAACCTCATGTCCATCGAGCAGATCATTGCACAGTTCGACGTACTCGAGGCCGGCAAGACGGTCGAGGAGTTCTTCGAGATCAAGTACGGCGACCCCGCAGAGATCATTCAGTTGCTTCGCATGCTCATGGGCGAGGCGCCCAGAACCAACAATCGCAACCGAAATACGTCCAGTGCCGCTGCCCGCGCCAGGCAATCCCGAGGCAGTGCGCAGGGCAGCGGCAATTCCGTGATCATCGGCGCCGGGGATATTCCGCTGGTGCTCATCCCGGTGCCCAAGCGCAAGTGGATCATCGCCAGAGGGTCGGCTGAGGACGTCAAGCAGATCCATGAATGGATTCAGAAGCTCGACCGCGAAGACCCGGTCAGGTCGGAATATGAAACCATCAATGTCAAATACGCCAACGCCCGAGAGGTCGCCCTGCGTATCGACGATGCCCTGTCGAATATGCCGGGGGCCGAAGGGCTGCGGCCCAGCATCATGGTTCGCCCCCTGGAGCAGTCCAGGCAGATCATGGTCATTGGAAGGGCCGACCTGCGGAATATGGTCAAAGGGCTCGTCGCCGAGATCGACATGCCGGCCGGGACGTTCGAGACGAGAGTCTTCGACCTCAAGCACGCCGACCCCGAGCTGATCAAGGCCAATATCGAAAGCCTCTACAGCGAGGACATCCCCGGCGCCAACTATTCCTCGTCAGCCATCTACTACTACTATTCTGTGGGCCCGGGCCGCAACGCCGGAGCGGCCGACACCGTCAAGGTCATCGCTTTTCCCATGATGAAACAGATTACCGTGATCGCGTCTCCGGAGAATATGCGAAAGATCGAGAAGCAGATCGAGGAATGGGATACGCCGCTGGATGTGGATGCGGTCAAACCCAGGATCATCGAGCTGCACAACTCCGATCCCGTGCAACTGGTGCAACTGCTGACCAATCTCTTCAGTGAGCAGGACGATGGCTCGTCAAATATCCTGCGGCTGCTCATCTATGGTGACATGGCCGATCAGCGGAAGAAGATCGTTGGTCCACTCTATGGGCAGCTCACCTTCGAGGAGGTCCCCGGAACCAAGAAGATCATTGTCATCAGCAAGATCCCTGCTGCCTACGCCGTTATTGAGGAGCTCATCTATGAATTGGACCGGCAGGATATGGCGGAGGTCCCCAGTGTCGTCCAACTCAAATACGCGGATCCGGAGGACCTGTCCGAGCGGCTGAACGCGATCTTCAATGAGCCCGGAACGGTCGCCCCCATTCGGCGGTCCACGCGCGGTCTCAGTGAGTACTCGATGGACCAATCCTCGGACAATCAACGCTCCGGGCCGAACAACGGTAACAACAGCCGTGACTCTGGTAATCCTGATGAATACACGAGCCCGTGGTCGAGGGGCGGCGCCCGCGCCAGACCCGACGAAGAGCCGATCAGCAACGTCATCGGACGCGTGCGATTCATCCCCGATCCTCGCAGCAAGTCCATCCTGGTCCTGGCGCCACCGGAGTTTCAGGATGATATCGGGCAGACGATCCGCACACTTGACGTCCCCGGCAAGCAGATGTTGATCAAGGCCATTATCATGGAGGTCGATCACAGCAATATGACCTCTCTCGGCGTTCAGTTAGCGACGAACCCGGACGCCTTCGGGAGTCTCGAGGAAAACGCGGTGACGGCCTTAGGGCAACTAACCACGTTGGCTACACAGGGCTCGAGCATGGTGGCCACGGGGTCGTCGGGACCGCCCCTCGGCGCCGAAGGGACAGGCACCATCGTAGGTGGGACATCCGCGGTCTATGCCCTAATCGACTTCCTCGTCAAAACGACCAATGCCAAGATTCTGAATCAGCAAACTCTCTGGACACAAGACAATGAGGAGGCCAGCTTCTTCAAAGGTGACAACGTGGCGTTCCAGACGAATATCTCCACCTCGGACACCGGCGGCCGCGTTACGTCCGGCTTCGAGTTCAACCGGGTCGGTATGACGTTACGGGTGCGGCCCAGTATCACGCCGGAGCACAACGTGGACATGATCATCAACGTGATCCTGTCGCAACTCACCGGCGAACTCGTCAACGGCCAGCCCGTCCGAGGTGAAATGGAGACCACCACTTCCATGATCGTCCAGGACGGTGAGACGATCATGCTCGGCGGCATGCTCTTCCAAAGAGACAGTCGTATCAAGCGCAAGCTGCCGCTCTTCGGCGACTTGCCCCTGCTGGGCGGTTTGTTCCAACACAACGACGTGGTGCAGTCCAATAGTGAGTTGATCGTCTTTGTAACGCCCTATGTCGTCGACGAAGCCAAGACGATGTCGGACAAGGCAAAGGAGCAGCTTGACAGCAGCCGACAGAAGCTCGGCGATGTGCAAGAAGAACTGGGCGCCACCGCGGAGAGACTCAAGGAGAAGATGGACAAGGACTAAGCCCCGCGTTTGTGCGGAGCCGGAAAGGGTCTTCTATTCGAACGGCAGCCTGGTCTACCCGCCTGGCTGCCGTTCGCTTTTTGTCCCCTGTGGCAATACGGGTCGGACGATCAGGGCCGGGCCACGATGCGGTCTTTGCCGCCCATATAAGGCCGCAGCACCTCGGGGATGGTGATTGAGCCGTCGGCATTTTGGTACAGTTCCATCAGAGGAATCAGCACGCGCGGTGAAGCGATGACCATGTTGTTCAGGGTGTGACAGAAGAGATTCTTCCTGGTCTGGGGATCCTTGTAGCGCAGGTTCATCCGGCGGGCCTGGAAATCGTAGAACTTGCTGGCGCTGTGGGTTTCGCAGTAGTTGCCTCGTGACGGCATCCAGGCTTCGATGTCATATTTCTTGGCCTGGCCTCGGCCCAGGTCGCCCGTGCAGACGACGACCACGCGGTAGGGCAGTCCGAGGGCACGCATGACGCCTTCGGAATTGGCCAGAATTTCTTCGTGAAGCTCGTGGCTCTCGTCGGCGCTGTTCCGGCAGATAACCACCTGCTCGACCTTGTCGAACTGGTGGATGCGGTAAAGCCCGTACGTATCCTTGCCAGCGGCGCCCGCTTCGCGTCTGAAACAACTCGACAGCGCAACAGACTTCAACGGCAGCTCATCGGCCTGAAGAATCTCGCCCATGCGATAGGCCGTCACCGGGACTTCGGCCGTTCCGGCCAGACTCAGTTGGTCCTTCTCCATCCGGTAGGTCTGCTCTTCTGAGCCGGGATAATAGCCCGTGCCGCGCATCGCCTCGTCCCGCATCAATAACGGCACTGACATCGGCACGTAACCTCGGGCGACCATGAAGTCCATCGCGAAACGAAGCACCGCCCAGTGCAGCAGGGCACCATCGCCCTTGAGAAAGTAGTTGCGTGCGCCGGCCAGCTTCACGCCGCGTTCGATATCAATCATGTCCAGCGACACACCCAACTGAACGTGGTCTTTCAGCTCGAAGTCGAATTGCGGGACTTGGCCCTCTTTGCGGATCTCGACGTTTTCGGTGTCGTCTTTGCCTACCGGAACATCCGGGTCGGCAGGCTGAGGCACTTGGAGCATCAAGGCGTCGAACTCCGGCTGCAGTTGCTTAATCTGCTCCTCAAATTTCGCTTCGTTCTTCTTGTGTATGCTCAGCTTGCCGAGGGCAT